>CAZXCC010000001.1:0-112752 GCA_964638945.1 uncultured Veillonellaceae bacterium
ACTGGCTCCTTTACTCCAAAAAAAGGCGCTTTCACCGGTGGAACTGATCAAGGACTGTCTGCAGCAAATTGCGCAAACCGAATCGGAAATTAACGCATATATCACAGTGCTTGCGGATGAGGCGCTTCAGGCCGCTGCAGAAGCGGAACGGGAAATCCTGCAGGGGCGGTACCGGGGCGCACTGCACGGAATTCCCTATTCAGCCAAAGATTTGTACATGACTCGGGGAATCAGGACAACAGGAGGCTCAGCACTGCTTGCCGAAAACATACCGACGGAGAATGCGGCGGTTGTCGAACGGCTGGAGCAGGCGGGCGCCATACTGATTGGCAAGAACAATTTGCATGAATTCGCGTATGGCACGACGAATGAAAACGATCATTTTGGCCCTTGCCGCAATCCGTGGAATACTCGGATGGTTACGGGAGGTTCCAGCGGCGGCTCGGCTGCATCGGTCGCAGCAGCGAGCTCCTCGTTTTCCATGGGTACGGATACCGGTGGTTCGATAAGGATTCCGGCTTCCTTTTGCGGTGTGGTGGGTATCAAGCCAACCTATGGAAGAGTGAGCAAACGGGGAGTACTGCCTCTCAGCTGGTCGATGGATCATGCAGGGCCGCTGGCCAAATCCGTTTGGGATGCAGCTGCAGTGTTGGAGGCGGTAGCCGGTTATGATGCAGGGGACCCTTCCAGCGCAGATCATCCTTCTGAACAGTATGCCGCCCTTCTTTCAACGCAGCCGAATCCCGAAATCAAGGGGCTGCGTATCGGAATTTGTCCGGAGTATTACGCCGGACTCTTACATCCGGAAGTGGAGGAGGCTTATGCTCGCGTACTGAAATGGTTCGAGGCGAGCGGCGCCGTGATCAGAGAGTGTTCTCACCCTACAAGGGAGGCTTTTAGCGTCGGCAGTGTTCTCACCATGGCGGAAGCATATACATATCATGAACATAACCTGGAGAACCACAAAGAAAAATATGGACCCAGCATACGGTATCGACTGGAAAAAGGACAATTTCTCCCAGCCTCAGCTTACATCAATGCGCAGCGGTTGCGTCAGAAAGAACGACAAATTTGGGCTGATTTGTATCGGGAAATCGATGTGTTCCTATCCCCGACAGTCATTATGCCGGCATTTTCTATTGGCGAAAAAACAGTGGCTTTCGGTAGTGACGCAGTCAATCCCCGCGTGCATCCAGTGTTGATGTATCTGACATCATTGGGGAATTTCAACGGGTATCCGGTCATTTCTCTTCCATGTGGCTTTACAGCGGACGGATTGCCTATTGGTTTTCAAATTCAGGGCAAACCATTTGCAGAAATGATGGTGTTCCTGAGTGCGTATGCCTATGAGCAGGCGCATCCGCAAATTTGGGAAAGGAAGTGCGGATTGTGGAAATAAACACATTGCGCAGCATCAGCACGGATCTGTGCGGACGGACGGTCGATCCTGTGCTGGAATCACATCTGCCACAATATGCCGTGGAATTGGAAGGCTTATTACAGGCAGTTCGGACAACAGCAAAAAAATTCCCCGCCGAACTGGCGCCTGCATCTGTTTTTTCCATCAAACCGTTTGAAACAAAATAAGACTGAAAGAGAGCATGCTGAGGTATCAACTTCAACATGCTCTCTCTTTGAGTCTTACCAGACTGCAACAGTACCGTCTGTTCGCGGTTCCGTCGCGCCGGTCAGTGAGCCGTGCTCGTTTCGCCAAATAATCTGACCACGTCCGTACGTTGTCGCACCTACAGCACTTCGGACTACCTGGTGTCCCTTGCGAACTAATGCTTCTGCGATATACTCGGGGAAGGAGTATTCCACTTCTATTCTATTGCCTTCAAGCCACTGCCACCTTGGGGCATCCAGCGCAGCCTGGGGGTTCAGCTCATAATCAAGAGCGTTCATTATTACCTGCACATGTGCCTGGGGCTGAATATATCCGCCCATGATCCCGAAAGGGCCGACCGGCTGACCGTTTTTGGTAAGGAAACCGGGAATAATCGTATGGTACGTCCGTTTTCCCGGAATGAGGCAGTTGACATGCTGCGGATCCATGGAGAATGTCGCGCCGCGGTTTTGGAGACTGATGCCTGTGCCGGGAACGACGGAGCCGGACCCGAACCCATGGAAATTGCTTTGGATGAAGGAGACCATATTGCCTTCGGCATCGGCAGTTGCCATATATACGGTTCCTCCGTTGTGGGGGCGCCAAGGCTTTACCGATTGAGCCAGTTCACCTATTTGTTTTCTGCGCTCGTCGGCGTATGCCGGAGATAATAATTCCTCAGGATTCCTCTTCATCATCCGCGGGTCCGTAATATGTTCCAACCCATCAGCAAAGGCGAGTTTCATTGCTTCAATCTGGCGATGATAGTTGCGGACACTCACTCCACCAGAGAAATCAAACCCTTTGAGGATGTTCAGCGCCATTAATGCGATAATTCCCTGGCCATTTGGCGGCAGTTCCCATACTTCATAACCACGGTAATCTGCTTTTAGAGGAGTGACCCATTCCGGTTTGAAAGCTGCCAAATCAGCCGCGGTGAGAAAGCCGCCGTGTTGTTTGGCGAACGTTTCGATTTTTTCGGCCAGCACTCCGCCATAAAATGACCTTCCTTCTGTTTCGGCAATGGAACGCAGCGTAGCTGCGTGTCCGGGAGAACGCCAAAGTTCGCCGGCCGTCACGGGTTTTCCTTCAGGGGCGAATGTGTCAAACCAGGAATCAAATACAGGGCTATTCTGTGAGCGGTACAGTGTAAAGGCGGCTTTCCAAAGCCTGCTGATAACAGGAGAAACGGCAAACCCCTTTTCTGCATATTCAATGGCCGGTTCCAGCAACTGAGAGAACGGCAATTTGCCGAACCGTTTGGATAGTTCGACCCACGCCGCAGGCGCACCAGGCACGGTTACAGGAAGGATTCCATACAAGGGGATCTTGTCATGCCCTGCCTTTTTTAATGCCTCAATCGTCATGGATTGAGGTGCGGTTCCGGTAGAATTCAATCCGTACATCTGTCCATTGATATGTACGATAGCGAATGCATCGCTGCCGATGCCGTTCCCTGAAGGTTCAACCACAGTCAGACAGGCGGCGGTTGCAATCGCCGCATCCACTGCATTGCCTCCCTTTTTCAGCATATCGAGTCCTGCCTGTGCAGCAAGAGGCTGCGATGTGGCGACCATGCCACGCGTTCCATAAACCAGGCTTCGCCGCGATGGGTATGGATGATATAGAGGATCATAATTCATGAAAAACAACCTCCAATTTATTTTTTCTTGGGTAGAACCATCTTGATGCCGGAAAAGATGACAAAAGCGCCAAAGATTTTTTTCAGGTCGGTGGCAGGGATATATTGCGCGAAATTAGCGCTGATCAAGGCGCCGACAAGAGCTCCGGATGCGATAAGCATTGGCGCTTTTAATTAAATTTACCAGTTTGGATTTTATCAAGTGAATTATCTATACTTCGCAAATATTTCTGCAAGGGCATTGAAGTCGTTGAATGTAGTTTATCCCCGCTCGAATCAGAAGAAAGCCGTGCCTGATTTCTCAGAGCATGGCTTTCTTCAATCAGTGACAATTGCTGATTTTAAAATGACTTGCGCAAAAGTGGTGAATGGTTTTTTATCAGCGCGTCAGCGAGGTATGCAAAAGGCGTTTCAAATCTTCATGCGAAGGTTTTCTGGCTGTGTAGCCGAAATTTGCGGTTTTTTCTGCAAGCAGGGCATACTCTTCCAGTTCCTGCTCTGTTAGCTTTACGCCTTGCGGGAAGAGATCATTCATCAACTTCTGGAAATCCGATACAGCCGGCATTTGCATTGCACGCAGCGCACAGGCTGTTTTTTCGCTTTCTGCCGGTGCGATGAAACTTAGGTACTCACCCAATAACAGTCCGTTGGCCCGGCCATGGGGGACATTTTTGAAATAAGTCAGCGAATAGCCGAGAGCGTGAACGATGGTTGTTCCCGTCTGTGCAATCACCATGCCGCCGAGCAGCGAAATGTACAATAGGGTGTTCCTGTCGGTGATGGTTACCGTTCCGGAACGCAATGCATCGATGACGGCGCCAAAACAGCCGATTCCTTCGAGCGCCAGGGCATTGCTGGCAGGATTGGAGCGTTTTGAGAGATACCCTTCCAGGCAATGGGATAGAGCATCTACCGCGGTATCCACCGTAATGCTGTGCGTCAGGCTTTGTGTATAACGTGCATCGAGAAACGCAACGCGAGGGAACAGATCCGGCGCAGAAAAACTGCGTTTGGTTTGTTTTTCGGCATCAGTCAGAATGGAGTAGGGAGTGACTTCGCTGCCGGTTCCTGCGGTAATCGGCACTGCCAAAATGGGAAGCGGCGCAGAAACAAAATTTCCGTCATACAATTTTATGGGCGGAATATCGTTCGTGGCCAGGACGGCAATCGCTTTTGCAGCGTCAAGAGGAGAACCGCCTCCGATAGCGATAAGCATGTTCGGTTTATATTTGCGGGCAAAGGCTCCCCCAGACTCGACCATGGAGAAAGTCGGATTTTCTCCAATTTGATCGAACACTTCCCAGGCAATATTCTGGTTTTTCAAGGCGGTGCACACATCATCCAATGCACCGCTGATTTTTGCAGAATTGCGTCCGGTCACCAACAGGGCCCGCTTGCCGAACTGGGAGAATTCTGTCTGATTTTGCAGGATACACTCCTCTCCGAAGAACACTTTGGTCGGCATGAAAAATCGAAATTGCATGTTTTCGCAACCACCTTAAAATATTTTTTCCATTATACTACGGTTGTTTTCTTTGTGCCACAGGGTAAAATAGCTGGGGAAGCAGTAAAACTGACAAAAAATTGTAGTGGATGCTTTGCTGTGAAACGGATTGAGCAAAATTGTGTAATTTTAACTGATTTTATAATATTATCTGTAAACTCGAATGGCATATAATACAATAAAATGAGTACAAAAGTGCCTTGAGACGGGAAAATGTTTGTGATAGACTTACAGAGTATGCTAACAGTGGTATTGTGTGATTTTTATATAGCCTGGAACAGGAATTGGAGAGTGAGTGTGTAATGAAGCAAATCAAAACGGTATTGGTCGCTAACCGCGGCGAAATTGCCATACGTGTTTTTCGTGCCTGCACTGAACTGGGAATCCGCACTGTGGCAATTTATTCACAGGAGGATGTGTTATCTCTTCACCGGTATAAGGCGGACGAGACATATCTGATTGGGGAAGGAAAAGGGCCTGTTGAAGCATACCTGGATATTGAGGGCATCCTGAAAATTGCGAAAGAAAACAATGTGGACGCGATTCATCCGGGATACGGTTTCCTGGCGGAAAACGCGAACCTGGCAAAACGTTGTGCAGAGGAAAACCTGATATTCATCGGTCCGGAGCTGCGCCATCTGACCATGTTCGGCGATAAGATCAATGCCCGCATTCAGGCGAAAAAAGCCGGAATTCCCATGATTCCAGGAACTGAGGGGCCGGTTGCCGACTTGGATGAAGTCAAAAGTTTTGCCGCGAAATACGGCTTTCCCATCATGATCAAAGCGGTACTCGGCGGGGGCGGCCGCGGTATGCGGGTTGTGCGGGATGCAACAGCACTGGAAGCGATGTACAATCAGGCACGTTCCGAGGCAAAGGCTTCCTTTGGCAGTGACGAAGTATATCTGGAAAAGCTTCTGGAGCAGCCGAGACACATTGAGGTGCAAATCCTGGGAGACCGTCATGGCAATATCGTTCATCTGTATGAACGGGATTGCTCAGTGCAGCGCCGTCACCAAAAACTGGTTGAAGTAGCGCCGGCCTCCCTGCCGGAACCGCTGCGCCTTGAAATTTGTCAGGCGGCCGTAAAGCTGATGAAGAGTGTGGAGTACGTAAATGCAGGCACCGTGGAATTTTTGGTGACACCGGAAAACCAGTTTTACTTTATTGAAGTCAATCCCCGTATCCAGGTGGAACATACGATCACTGAAATGGTTACCGGCATCGACATCGTGCAGTCGCAGCTTCTCATCGCCGACGGCTATTCCCTGCATGGCGAAGAGATCGGAATCCCTGCACAGGAAGCGATTCACTGTTATGGACACGCGATTCAGTGCCGGGTTACAACAGAAGATCCAGCCAACAATTTTTTGCCTGATACCGGCAAACTGACCACGTACCGCAGCGGAGGCGGATTCGGCCTGCGGCTTGATGGAAGCAATGCGTATGCCGGGTCAGTTATTACGCCGTATTACGATTCATTGCTTGTGAAAGCCATGACTTGGGGCCTGACGCGCAAAGCTGCCATCGCAAAAATGCAGCGTTGTCTGGGAGAATTCCGTATCCGAGGCGTCAAAACAAACATCCCGTTTTTGGAAAACGTGGTGGGACATGAAAAATTTCTGCACGGAAATTATGATACATCATTTGTTGATGATTCACCGGAGTTGTTCATTTTTCCTGACCGCAAAGACCGGGCGACCAAGCTCTTGCGATATCTGGGGAATATTTCGGTGAATGGATACGAAGGAATTTCACGCCGGGAAAAGCCTGCTTACCAGGCACCCAGGATGCCGGAGATTCCGTCGGGAAGCATTCCTGCAGGAACAAAACAAATCCTGGAGGAAAGAGGCGTCGCTGGATTAACATCCTGGATCAAAGCGCAAAAGAAGGTCTTGCTGACTGATACCACTTTCCGCGATGCACATCAGTCTTTGCTGGCAACTCGCGTTCGTTCCCGAGATATCATCGATATCATCGATCCAACAGTACGGCTGATGCCCAACCTGTTTTCGCTGGAAATGTGGGGTGGCGCCACTTTTGACGTGGCATACCGTTTCCTGCATGAAGATCCATGGGAACGACTGGCAGCTTTGCGTGAAAAAACTCCCAACATTTTGTTCCAGATGTTGCTTCGTTCTGCAAATGCAGTCGGATATACAAACTATCCCGACAACGTGGTGCGGCGTTTTGTTGCGGAGTCGGCTGCAGCGGGGATTGATGTGTTTCGGATTTTTGACAGCCTGAATTGGCTTCAGAGCATGCAAGTGGCGATTGATGCCGTGTGCGAGTCCGGTAAGGTGGCGGAGGCGGCTCTATGCTACACCGGAGATATTCTCAATTCCAGCCGCAGTAAATATGATCTGAAATATTATGTAAACATGGCGAAAGAAATGGAGAAGGCAGGCGCCCATATCCTGGGGATCAAGGACATGGCTGGCTTGCTGAAACCGGAGGCTGCCTATCAATTGGTCTCTTCCATCAAAGATGCGGTAGATATTCCTGTTCATCTGCACACGCATGATACGAGCGGCAATGGCGTATATATGTATGCACGGGCAATTGACGCAGGAGTGGATATCGTGGACGTGGCTATTTCATCTTTGGCAGGCATGACTTCCCAACCAAGTGCCAATAGTCTCTATTATGCGCTTTCCGGTCATGAGAGGCAGCCTGAAGCTAATATATGCGGCATGAATGAGCTTTCCCACTACTGGGAAGACGTTCGGACATATTATGCCGACTTTGATGCCAAATTGTTTTTTCCCAATCCGGAAGTATACGAGCATGAAATGCCAGGCGGCCAATACAGCAATTTGAAACAGCAGGCCAAGGCTCTCGGACTGGAGCCGCGTTGGGAAGAGGTCAAGAAAATGTACCGCCGGGTCAATGATCTTTTCGGTGACATCGTAAAAGTGACCCCCTCTTCAAAGGTCGTCGGAGATATGGCATTGTTTATGGTGGAAAATGGACTTGCGGAAAATGATGTATACGAAAAGGGGGACCGGCTTAATTTTCCACAGTCGGTTGTAGAGTTTTTCGAAGGGCAGATCGGTCAGCCGTATCAGGGGTTCCCGGAAAAATTACAGAAGATTATCTTGAAGGAGCGCAAACCGCTGGAATGTCGACCGGGCGAAATGATGCCTCCAGTCGATTTCGATTTGCTCAAGGATGCCATCGGAGCGGTTCCTCATCGTGATGTGACGGAAAAAGATGTGTTGGCATATGCCCTGTATCCCAAGGTGTTTAAAGATTGGGTCGGCTTTATGCAGGAATATGGAGATATGTCAGTGTTGGATACCCCCACGTTCTTCTATGGGATGCTGCCTGGAGAGGAGATCCGCGTGGACATCGAACAGGGTAAAACACTGTATGTCCGGATGTTGTCAATCGGGATGCCGGATGCTTCGGGGATGAGGCTGGTCAGTTTCGAACTGAATGGCGCAGTACGGGAAACTTCCATCAGAGACCGGGCTGTGAAAACTGTTGTCGCCGAACGGCGCAAAGCCGACCCGACCAATCAGGAACAAGTCGCGGCCACGATGTCGGGTTCAGTGGTGAAAGTGCTCGTGCAAAAAGGGGCCAAGGTGAAAAAAGGAACTCCTTTGGTTGCAACAGAAGCAATGAAGATGGAAACTTCGATCCAGGCGCCCATGCATGGTTTTGTAAAAGATATCTTTGTTAAAGCAGGAGATTTTATCGAGTCAGGGGATTTGCTGATCGAACTGTCGAGACCGGAAGCGGGATGAAAAACGGGCGTCACTTGGAAAAGTGACGCCCGTTTTTATTTCAGACAGTCAGAAGGGATTATTTTTTTTCTGCCGCGAGTGCATCTTCGAAAGATTTTGCCTTCGCTTTGTAGGATGCGCGCCGTTCTGCGGCGTCTTGTGCTGTTTTCTCGAATAATGCATCGGCAACTTCCGGGAACTGCTGTTTCAGGGAGGAATAACGGACTTCTCCCATCAGGAATTCCTTGAAGTCTGATACCGGTTCTTTGGAGTCCACAGTGAACGGGTTTTTCCCCTGTTCAAGCAGTGCGGGATTGTAGCGGTACATGGACCAATAGCCTGATTCTACGGCTTTTTTGGCTTCGAGCTGGCTGTTGCCCATTCCGGCTTTCAGGCCGTGATTGATACAAGGCGCATACGCGATGATCAGGGACGGACCCGGATATGCCTCTGCTTCCGCAATGGCCTTGAGGGTTTGGTTCTTGTCGGCGCCCATGGAAATCTGTGCCACATAGACGTACCCATAGCTCATGGCAATCATGCCGAGATCTTTTTTCTTGGTGCGTTTGCCGCTGGCTGCAAATTTCGCTATGGCAGCGGTAGGCGTTGATTTTGAGGACTGACCGCCTGTATTGGAATAAACTTCGGTGTCGAATACCAATACGTTGATGTCTTCGTTGGAGGCCAGCACATGGTCGAGGCCGCCAAAACCAATGTCATAGGCCCAGCCGTCGCCGCCGAAGATCCAGTGGGAGCGTTTGACCAGGAAATCTTTGTTTGCAAGGATTTCTGCCAGTAGCGGTGCTTTTGCCTTTTCCGCTTCAAGCAGCGAGATCAGTTTGTCGGCGCGTTCACGGGTGCCAACGCCATTGTCGATATTGGTCAGCCAGTCTTGCATGGCTGCCTTCAATTCAGCGCTGACATTCAAGCCGAGAGCTTCCTGAATATTGAGAGCCATCTTGGCGCGAATCTGCTTGACGCCAAGATACTGACCCAGACCATATTCGGCGTTGTCTTCGAACAGGGAGTTCGCCCAGGAGGGCCCATGGCCGCGATGGTTGGTGCAGTAAGGCATTGAGGGAGTGCTGGCGCCCCAGATGGAAGAACATCCGGTGGCGTTGGCAATCATCATGCGATCGCCAAACAGCTGGGTGACCAATTTTGCGTAAGGTGTTTCGCCGCATCCGCCGCAGGCGCCGGAGAATTCGAGCAGAGGCTGTTCGAACTGGCTGCCTTTCACAGTTTCTTTGCTCATGGGGTTGGGTTTCGGCGATAGGGACATTGCATAATCCCACAGGGGAGCCTGTTCGAGTTGCGAAGCGAAAGGCTGCATGACCAGGGCTTTTTCTTTCGCGGGGCAGACCTGCGCGCAGTTTCCGCAGCCGATACAATCCAGAGGTGAAACCGCGATCCGGAATTGCAGATCTTTGGCTCCAGCAGCGGCTTTGGCTGTAAATCCTGCAGGAGCGGCTTTCATTTCAGCATCATTGATCAGAACCGGACGGATTGATGCGTGCGGACAAACATAGGCGCACTGGTTGCACTGGATGCAGTTTTCAATCTTCCATTCCGGAACATTGATAGCGATGCCGCGTTTTTCATATGCGGAGGTACCGCAGGGGAAAGTGCCGTCTTCGCGGCCTTTGAATGCGCTGACAGGCAAATTGTCGCCTTCCTGACGATTCATCGGCACGAGCAGTCGTTCAACAAAATCAGGCATTTCTTTGGAGACCCGGTCACTGCTGCAGGCACAGGCGACATGAGCGATGTCGGTATCCTTGTCCGCTGCGTTTTTCCAAGCTTCCGGCACTTCGATTTTCACAGCCGCCTCTATGCCTTTTGCAATGGCTGCATTGTTCATATCGATAATCTTTTGGCCCTGGTTGCCGTAATCGTTTACAACGGCTTGCTGGAGATATTTGACTGCGTCATCCATCGGAATGATGTCGGCAAGCTTAAAGAAAGCAGACTGCATGATCATGTTGATCCTGCCGCCCAGTCCCAGTTCTTGGGCGATTTTTACCGCATCGATCGTATAAAACTGGATGTTGCGGCTGGCAATAAAGCGTTTCATGAAACCAGGCAGTTTTTCATCCAGTTCTGCAGCATCCCAGGTGCAGTTGAGAAGGAATTTTCCACCCTTTTTCAAGCCGGAAAGGACATTATACTTGTTGACATAGGATTGGTTGTGACAGGCCACAAAATCGGCCTTGTTAATCAGATACGAAGATTTGATCGGAGTTTTGCCGAAGCGCAGGTGAGAAATCGTGATTCCGCCTGATTTCTTGGAGTCGTAGGCGAAATATGCTTGTGCGTACATGTCGGTGTGGTCGCCGATGATTTTGATAGCGGCTTTGTTGGCGCCGACAGTTCCATCCGAGCCAAGGCCCCAGAATTTGCAGGCAGTGGTGCCGGGAGGAGTGGTGTCGATGTCTTCGCCGATTGTCAGAGAGGTGTGGGTAAGGTCGTCGTCAATGCTGACTGTGAAACGGTCTTTTGGCTGCTCTTGTTTAAGGTTGTCGAAAACGGAAACGATATGGGAAGGCACGACATCTTTGGAACCGAGGCCGTAACGTCCGCCCACGATGACAGGCTGCCATTCTTTCTTGGTGTAGAAAGCGCTCTTGACATCGAGGTAAAGAGGCTCGCCAATGGAACCAGGCTCCTTCGTACGGTCTAGGACGGCAATTTTCTTGACTGTTTTTGGGAGATAGCGGAAGAAATGTTCAAGCGAGAACGGACGGTAGAGATGAACTGTCAGCAAACCGACCTTTTCGCCTTTGGCGTTCAGATAGTCTACGGTTTCTTCGACGACTTCGCAAACGGAGCCCATGGCGATAATGACACGGTCCGCATCGGGAGCTCCATAATAATTGAACAGGTGATATTCGCGGCCGGTCAGTTTTTTGAGTTCGGCCATATACCCCTCGACGATTTCCGGCAGAGAGTCATAATAACTGTTTGAAATTTCTCGTTCCTGGAAATAGATGTCCGGATTCTGGGCCGTGCCGCGGACTACAGGATGATCAGGGTTCAATGCACGGCGGCGGAAAGCGGCAAGGGCATCCTGATCAACCAGTTTGGCAAGGTCATCATATTCCAGGGTTTCAATTTTTTGCACTTCGTGTGAAGTGCGGAATCCGTCAAAGAAATTGAGGAAGGGAACCCGGCTCTTGATTGCGGCCAGATGCGCTACGGCCGCAATATCCATGACCTGTTGCACGCTGCTTTCGGCCAGCAGGGCAAAGCCGGTTTGGCGTGTAGCCATGACATCCTGATGGTCGCCAAAAATATTCAGTGAGTTTGCCGCCACAGCACGGGCGCTGACGTGAAATACGCCAGGAAGCAGCTCGCCAGCAATCTTGTACATGTTCGGGATCATCAGCAGCAGACCTTGCGAAGCTGTGTAAGTGGTGGTCAACGCACCGGCCTGCAGAGAACCGTGCATGGCTCCGGCGGCTCCCGCTTCAGACTGCATTTCAACAACACGCACCGGTTGTCCAAAAATATTCTTGCGGCCTTGGGCAACCCATTCATCTACATTTTCCGGCATTGTGGACGAAGGAGTGATGGGGTAGATGGTTGCTACCTCGGTAAACGCATAGGAGATATGCGCCGCCGCGGTATTTCCATCCATGGTTTTCATTTTTTTCATGCAGCAATTCCTTCTTTCATTTTTTATTTTTCGTTGAAGCGATCAAATTGCGAATGGGGAAAATTTGCAGAGGGTGGAAAGCTTGTCAGGCAACAGACAAAATATAAATAATACCGAATCGCTCAACGAATAAACCATAACTGCGATTAGGACAGACAAAGAAAATCCGTCCACCAATGGCAAACAAGACGAGAAAAGTAATATAAATATAATATCACGTTTTAGTAATTCGTGCTTCTAAAACGATTTTCCTTCTTTCGTTGATTTGGGTCTTTTTGTTCGTTTTGTTTGCGGAGATGGATTGCAAAGACTCGCGGCGCAACTTTTTTCTGGATATATATACGGTTGCTAAAGAGTCGCGAAATAAATTTATATCCATCCTATAATTTTATTTTTTTGCAGCATAATATCAGGTACACTAGGGATAAGAGAAATCCGTTGTTGATGGACTGGATCTGACTGCAGAATGCAGCTGCTTGCCGGGTGAAATAAATCAATGGGTGAATTCATGACAAAAATGGATTTTGTCCGAAGAGGTGGAGAAGATGTTTGAAGGCTATGAAGCAGAAGTCGTCGACCTGAAAAATGATCATGCGGTGGCTGAAGTTCGGCAATTCCTTGCAGGCTTTGAACTGACTTTTGACACGGATGTGGAATATACAGTCAACCTGCGTGACAATGGGAAAATTATTGGCACTGGATCTTTTTCAGGCGAGGTGTTACGAAATATTGCGGTGGACGAAAATGCCCAGGGAGCGGGGCTTACGGCAAGCATTGTCAGCCAGCTGATGCAGGAGCAGTCGCGGCGCGGGCGATTGCATTATTTTATCTTCACCCGGCCGAGCAAGGCGCATCTTTTTGCCTCGCTCGGATTCCAGGAAATTGCAAGGGTAGAACCTTATGTGGCCTTGCTGGAGACGGGAATCGGATCCATTGATTCTTACTGCCGGGAAATTCAACAAAAAATCGCCCATCTGCCGGAGGAAAGGGCAGCTGTTGTCGTCAACTGCAATCCGTTTACCAAAGGACACAGGGCGTTGCTTGAAAAAGCAGCTGCGGAAAATGAAGCAGTGATCGTTTTTGTTGTCAGCGAGGACCGATCGCTTTTTCCTTTTGCGGACAGACTGAAACTGGTGCAGGAAGGTGTGGCTGATTTAAAAAATGTTGCAGTTTTTCCTGCCGGAAAATATATAATTTCTGCTGCAACTTTTCCGACATACTTTACTCGTGAGGAAGACAAAGTGGAAGTTCAAACCCGCCTGGATATCGAAGTGTTTGCTTCCCGTATCGCACCGTCTCTGGGAATCAAGTTTCGGTATGTGGGGGAAGAGCCGTATTGTGCTGTGACGAATGCCTACAATCAGGCGATGTTCGATATTCTTCCCCGACATGGAATTACAGTCAGGGTGATCCAACGTGTGGGAGTGGACGGCGATATCATCAGCGCATCAAAAGTTCGTGAAATGATTAAACAAAAAAACTGGAAAGGAATTGAGCAGGTGGTTCCTGTCAGTACTTACCGATACCTTGTGTCTGATGCTGCCAAAGAGATTGTGGCCAAGATTCAAAAATCCGACTCGAGGCACTGAGAATTCTGCATTGCAGTGAGAGGGGAGAACAAGCATGGTGAAAAAATATTTCGGTGTTCTCCAAAAAGTTGGAAAAGCATTAATGCTTCCTGTCGCTCTTTTGCCGGCTGCCGGCATTCTGCTGGCATTTGGCAATGCATTGCAAAACCCTGCTGCGATCACTCTTCTGCCTATCATGAGTAATTCCATAATTCAGTCATTGGCCAAAGTCATGGAGCAGGCGGGAGGAGTAATTTTTGCCAATCTTTCTCTGCTATTCGCCGTCGGAGTGGCAGTCGGCCTGTCTGCGGGGGAAGGAGTCGCCGGATTGGCAGCGATCGTCGGATTTCTTGTTATGAACACGACAATGGGTCTGGTTGCAGGTGTGACACCGGAACTGTTGGCGGCAAAGAATCCGGCCTACGCCAGCGTATTGGGCATTGCAACTCTGCAGACCGGTGTGTTCGGCGGCATCATCATCGGTGTTTTTGCTGCCGCCATATACAAGCGTTATTTCAATATGGAACTGCCTTCCTATCTGAGTTTTTTTGCCGGAAAACGATTTGTGCCGATCGTGACATCTGCAGGCGCCTTGATTCTCGGAGTGGTCATGGTTTTTGTCTGGCCTCCGGTACAGACTGGACTGAATTATTTCTCCCACAATATGATCGATGCAAACCGAACGGTGGCGGCCTTTGTATTCGGAGTTGTGGAACGTTCTCTGATTCCTTTCGGGCTGCACCATATATTTTATAATCCCTTCTGGTACCAGTTCGGTGAATATGTGAGCAAAACAGGACAGGTCGTGAATGGGGATCAGAGCATCTTTTTCGCCCAACTGAAGGATGGCGTGCCATTTACGGCAGGAACATTCATGACAGGCAAGTTTCCCTTCATGATGTTTGGTTTGCCTGCTGCAGCACTGGCGATTTATCATGAGGCCAGACCGGAGAAAAAACAAATAACGGCAGGAATTATGGCTTCTGCCGCATTGACGTCGTTCTTGACCGGTATTACAGAACCGATCGAATTTTCTTTTTTGTTTGTGGCGCCATTGTTATTCGGGATTCACTGCGTGTTCGCAGGGCTGTCGTTCATGACAATGCAACTTCTGAACATAAAAATCGGCATGACTTTTTCTGGAGGAATCATTGATTTTATATTGTTTGGAATAATTCCGAACCGCACGGAGTGGTGGTTGGTTATCCCCGTGGGGCTAGTCTTTTCGTTGATTTACTATTTTGGGTTCCGATTTGCGATCCGTCGCTGGGATTTGAAGACTCCCGGACGGGATGTGGAGGAGGAGTTGGGCGAATCCGGACTTATCGAACGGGACGGTCTCGCAGCGGAGATTTTGAAAGCTCTTGGAGGCTCGACAAATATTGTCAATCTGGACGCCTGTATCACGCGATTACGGATTAGTGTAAAGGAAATCTCCGCTGTAGACAAAAACCGCCTGAAGGGTCTGGGGGCCTCCGGGGTGATGGTGGTGGGAGATAGTTTGCAAATCGTATTCGGACCGAAATCAGACCAGTTGAAAACACAAATACAGAATATCATGGAGGGACGGAATACTCCTTCGGAACAAATAGCAATAAAGCATATCCCGCCCGATGATGCTGTCATTCGTGAACTGGAAACAAAAGAAGCTGGAGGAAAGGAAATGTTTAATTCTTTCATGTCCCCTATCGAGGGAAAACTGATTGAGATCGCAAACGTTCCGGACAGTGTGTTTGCGCAAAAAATTATGGGAGATGGTTTTGCCATCGATCCGGCAAGCGGTGATGTGATTGCTCCGGTTAACGGAGTGGTGACAAGTTTTATGGATACCCGGCATGCTGTCGGCATTACCTCTGACGAGGGGATGGAGGTACTGATTCACGTTGGAATCGATACAGTAAAGCTGGAGGGGGAAGGGTTTACTGCATTTGTTGCACAGGAAGATGCTGTAGTCGCAGGACAATTACTGCTCAGATTTGATCTGGAGGCAATTCGTGCAAAAGTTCCCTCGCTCATTTCCCCGGTAGTATTCACCAATCTGCCTCAGGGAACAAAAATTGTGGTTCAGGAAGGGCAGAACGTGAAAAAAGGACAGACCGGGTTTCTCCGCTCTGAGTAAACGTCAATCCGGGATAAATTCTTTTTCCACATACTCAAAACCCTCTGCAGAAAACGCTGCAGCACCGGCAGAGATATCGGTAACGAATTTTTGCAGCTTTTCTTCATTGTCGGATTCGGCCAGAACAGAAAGACGGATCCTGTCGGTAAACTGCTTGTCTACGATATTGTATCCCTGGTTGCGCAGCTGATTTTCCAGTGGGCCAAGCAAATTATAAGAAATCTCGATACCGATTCGGGTATGCAGGATTCGTTCAACCGTTCCGGCAGCATGGACTGCCTCGGAAGCGCTTTTTCCATAAGCTCGGATCAAGCCGCCGCCGCCAAGTTTGATACCGCCAAAGTAGCGTGTTACTACAAGGGAAGTATCACTGAGCCGGTTCTTTTTGATGACTTCCAGCATGGGCTTGCCTGCCGTTCCGCTCGGTTCGCCATCATCGTCGGCTTTCTGAAATTCGTCCTGCGGACCGACAATACAGGCAAAACAGTTGTGAGTGGCGTCGTGGTATTTTTTGCGAAGGTCCGACACAAATGCCAGCGCCTGTTCCTCGTTTTCCGTCCGGGCCGCATGGGCGATAAAAACTGATTTGTTGATTTCCAGCGTGGCATTGCAAGTAGCTTTGATTGTCAAATAGCGTTTGCGCAAAGTGAGAACTCCTTCAAAATCTTACAGGGCGACCGGCTCCGGCATATTTCCCGACGATTTCCGGAACCAATTCGGTATTGTCCAGTTGATAAATATAAATGTTGATTGGATTCCAGCCTGCCGAAAAGACAAAGGGAGGTCCGGATTCCAGCGACAGATTCACCGGCGTTGCCGCAACAGAGTTTGGCGCCTTGTAGAGAGAGTACCGGTCGAAAAAGACTCCCGGAACAGCTTCGGGAATGTACCCGGCCAACTTGCTTGCCGGTGCTGTCACATCAAAAAAATTGCCTTCGGAAAAAATACGGGCTGCAAATCCGGTGCCGAAGGCATGATCTATCTTTCCTTCGTACCAATTGTTGTAGATGTGTACTTTGCCGTATCGTACCAAAGGACTTCCCGAGCGGCAATTGATAAAATGATTGTGATGGAAAGTAACGCTGAGTCTGCTGGAGTCAACTTCATTGTTGCTTTTGGCGCCAACCAGGATGGTTTTGTCGTGATTGGCAAAAATGTTGTAGGATACCGTGACAAAATCTGTTCCCTGCACAATATCCAGCAGGCCATCATGACGGAAAATTTTCGGGGTTCTGCCATTGGCGTTCTTCAACAAGGCTCCGTCTGCAGTGTCCTGAATCTTGTCAAGGAAGGTACAATGATCCACCCAGACATTTTTCGCGCCGGAAAGTGTGACGGAGTCATATTCCGCTTTCCAGTTGCCCCCATTTTCGTTGGGGTCCCAGCGGGGAAAGAAATCGATGACGTCTTCAAAGGTAAGATTGCGGATGATGACATTGGAGCCCCGGACAACGAGGCTGCCCCCCCGGATAACAGCAGACTCCCCTGCTCCAACGATCGATTTGTTTGCGCCGACGATTACCACGCATTGTTCTTTCTGCCGTTCAGCTGCCAGAGACCGGGCATCCTCCATGGATGCGATTTTCTGGCTATCTTTCAATAAATAGGATTGCTGATACTGGTCAAAATCATACCCTGTACCGGCAGAATACTCAGAGGCCGTTTTGCCCTGGTTGAGGTCGATCAGTCCGTGGACCACTATCACGACGGGTTCGTTACCGGCTGCCGCCCGTTTTAGTGTGTCACGATCCGTTACATGGACAATCCGGGTGGGGCGCTGCAAGTCGGCAGAATTGCCGCCGGTAAGGGAAAAACCAAGATAAAGGCCTGCGGCAGGTTCCCCGACATTATTGTAGGTTTTTGCTGCCCATCCATCTTCCGGAGAAAGAGCCGACGCGCTAAAAGTATCGGCATGGGCTGTATGGGGAGCCAGAAGCAATAGTAGCGGCACAAGCCATTTTTTACCCCAATGTCGCAGTATTTCCGGCATAGGTTTTCCGCCTTTCCTGAAATTGCTGATATTTTTAAGCGGGAAAGAGTGTGACGAGTTACATGAAAAAGTTTCGTCGGGGCTGGGTTAAATCCTGCCCGGCCGATAAAATATTGTCGAGTCATGCTTGTTATTCAGGAGGAGTGGGCGGTAGAAAGGGCGAAATGTAATGCGCAAAGAGTTTTTCACGCGAGGCAAGGAACGGAGGTCTTCCTGTGAACCGAATGCGTTGGATTTCCCTGATACTGGTTTTGGTGATCCTTGGTTTTGCAACCGGGCAACCTATTGCATCTGCATGCTCGTTTCTGCGAATCACCGCGAAAGACGGCACTTTGGTTACCGGCCGGACAATGGAATTCGGCGCGGATTTGAAACCGGCCTGGAGCGTGACGCATCGTGGCAAGATAGTTACCAGCCCGGCTCCGGAAGGCCGGAGCGGTCTGGCTTGGAATGTCCGGCATGGATATGTGGCGGTAAATATCTTCGGTGACACCAACATGGTTGTTGACGGCATGAATGAAAAGGGTTTGGTAGTCAGCGGACTTTGGTATGAAAGCGACATGCAATGGTCGGATTTGCCAAAAGATCCAAATGTTCCGGTGCTGGCCAACGGAATGGTGATTTCCTGGCTGCTCGGGAATTTTGCGACAACCGCAGAAGTATCGCAGGCAGTGAAAAAGACACCTGTCTGTGCAGTGATTTTACCACAGATGGGCATGGCGCCTCCCCTACATCTGGCAGTGCAGGATGCAAGCGGCGGGTCCATTGTCATCGAATGGGAACATGGGGGCGTGAACGTGTATGAAAACCCATTGGGAATCATGACGAATGCACCCAACTTCCCCTATATGCTGACAAATTTGCGCAATTATGCAGGGTTAAATGCAGAACAAATTGCGGCAAAACAATATGATGGGGTGCGCGTTGTTCCAACCGGCCATGGAGCAGGTATGTTCGGATTGCCGGGCGATATCACTCCTCCCAGCCGTTTTGTCCGGCTGGCAGTATTGCGGCAGTATGCGGATCAGGCATCTGATGCCGCTGGTGCGGTAAAACTGGCGCGACATTTGTTGAATACGGTATATATACCCCGGGGTACGGTTCTGGACCGGAATGCCGCAGGTGATGTGACGGCAAGTGAAAGCACGCAATGGACAGCATATTACGATGTGACTAACCGGCAAGTCTATTTTCAGACCTACGATAATTCCACTCTTCGTAAAATTGACATGAAAGTAATTGATTTTGAATCTGTTACCCATAATGCGATCACTTTGTCCGACGAGAATGAGACGATCATTGATGTTACCAAAAGGATGAACTGATCAATTGCGGATCATATTCTGCATAGCGCAGAATTGGATCAGGAAAAATGATTCCGGAAGAGGAAACGAAAAAGCGCTGCAGAGTCAAAGAAAAGAAAGAGTACCAGAATAAAAGGAGGAAATAGTTTTGAAACGGATTTTTTTACTCGCGGGAATGCTGGTAATGCTGCTTGTGGGTGTAGCTGCTGCGGCGCCCAATGCTGATCCGGTGATTCTCAATGCCGGAAATTGGTATAATTCTCACCCTATGCCGACTTCACCGGGAATCTCGGGTGAAATTGTCTTCCAATCTCCCCGTTCGGCGGTCATGATTCGCCAGGCGCCTGCAGGCACTGTCGCTGCGCCGCACTATCACAATGTTGCCGATGAGGTCGTCTATATTGTGGAAGGAAGCGCCGAATTGCTGACAAATGGGGACTGGGTAAAACTCCAACCGGGTGATGTGCATGTGAATCCCAGGGGAGCTGTCCACGGTCTCAAGGTGACGGATCCGAAAGGATGCAAATTCTTTTCCGTCTTTACTCCGCCTCAGCCGACAGGCGGTGATGTGACTCCCATACCGGCAGGCGCGCCGTTGCAGTCTCCGGAAGGATTGCTTGAAGCAACACCCGGTGCTGGAGTGGTGGTCAGTTTGAAAGAATGGCAAAGGTCTCCGACGAACCAGAACGCTCAAAGCCCTGGAGCTTTTTCCATGCCGGATTACCTGGAAGGTGACGGGTTGCGAGGGGTTACTGTTACCGAAACTCCCCGCTCAATCGTAATGTTGCGGGATGCAGGATATGGCGCTTCCCACAGACATACGCAGAATCAGGCGGATGAAATCATCTTCGTGGTATCCGGTTCAGCACATGTCAGTGACGCCGATAGTTCAAACGTCATAGGGAAAAACTACATTCAGGTCATTCCTATGGGGTCGGAACACAACATGAGACTGATGCTGGGTGAGTCCATTCGCTTCGTCACGGTTTTTGCACTGCAAGGAAAGCCGGTACTAGAAAAACCGTCATTTATGCAGTATATCAAAATACAATAGCTGGTAATTGCAAGCGGTTACTAACCCCACAAACGCGTGGGGTTTTTTTCTGCATGGTGGAATGATAGAGCCGATCAAGGAAAAACGTCGGCCGATTTTCCAGGAGAAAGTAAAAATGATATCGGTCAGCGTGGAGGGTTTTCGGATGGTGAACGGTGAGACGCCGCCTGCATTGAGGAAGACTTGCCCCAGGAGCGGCGTTGTGTTTGAGGGAATATCTTTTTGTTATCCAGATGCCGAACGTCAGGCATTGCAAGATATCAGTCTTGAAGTTCCAACCGGGCAGTTGGTTATGATCATGGGCGCCAGCGGGGCAGGAAAGTCGACTCTGGCAAACACTCTCAACGGACTGATCCCCAGGTTTATCCGGGGAGAGCTTCATGGAACTGTCCGTGTGGCGGAAGTTGTCCCCCAACTCAGAGGAATCAGCGGGATGGCGGGGATTGTTGGCCTGGTGTTTCAGGATTTTGAAACTCAATTATTTTCCACGCGGGTTGATCTGGAAATTGCATTCTGCATGGAAAATAGAGGAATACAGCGCTGCGCCATGCAGGAAGAAGTGCGGCGCCTTATCGGCCTGGTTGGCCTGGATGGATTTGAACAATACGAACCATCCGCCCTGTCGGGGGGGCAGAAACAACGGCTGGCGATTGGTGCAGTCCTTGCGGGTTTCCCAAAAGTGTTGTGCCTGGACGAACCAACGACAGATCTGGATCCGGTCGGAAAAAGAGAGATTTTTTCATTGCTGCGTTTGCTTCGCACGATGAATCCTGAGGGGCCGAATGCGGCAGCGGAAACCATCATGATTGTGGAGCATGAAACCGAAGAGGCGGTGTTTGTCGATCGAATCGTGATAATGAATCAGGGGCGCATCGTGGCAGACGGGACCCCGGAAAAAATCCTGCCGCAGGTGTCCTTGTTTGAGCAGACGGGTCTGATGCCGTTGTCTCTCTGTGAGTATTTTCATCAGCTCGGGTTCCCCAATGAGGTTTTGCCGCTGACGTTGGATGAAGCGGAGCATTTTTTTCATCATTCCGGACTCACTCTTGATGGAACCCGTCTCCAAGAGATAGGCGTACAGGAAGAAAAACGACGCTGTTCTTATGGAAGTGAGATTATCCGTGTGGATGGATTGGTACAGGCGTTTGGAGAAAATGTCATTTTGCAGGGAGTCGATTTGTGCATCCGGGAGAAGGAATTTGTTGCGGTGCTTGGTGCGAATGGCAGCGGAAAAACAACGCTTGTTAAGCATTTGAACGGCTTGCTGCGCCCGAAGCAAGGAGCGGTATATCTATCCGGATCTAATGTCTCCAATTTGCCAATCTTCGAGATAGGAAAAACCGTAGGCTATGTCTTTCAAAATCCGGATCAACAGATTTTTTGCGATACGGTATTTGAGGAAGTATCTTACGGATTGCGGCTGCGTGGGATATCAGAAAAGGAAACCGCAATGCGCGTTCGGGAAGCGTTGGACGCTGTCGGACTGAATGGCTGTGAAAAGGAAGATCCTTTTTCTCTTTCCAAAGGACAAAGGCAACGTGTGGCTGTTGCTTCCGTTCTGGCCATCAAGCCAAGAGTGCTGGTGCTTGATGAACCAACGACCGGCCTGGATTACAAGGATCAGAAACGGATGATGGAATTGGTGAAAAATTTGAACGAAGCAGGCCATACCATTGTAATGATTACTCATACCATGTGGGTGGTGGCGGAATATGCCCATCGGGTCGTATTGGTCCGGGACGGGCGAATTGCAGCGGACGGAGGAGTTCGGGAAATTTTTGCCGATGAAGCGGCGCTTGCCCTTGCAGAAGTATGTCCGCCGCAAATAACGAGGTTGGGCAACCGACTTGGGGGAACCGTTCTCTCGGTAAAGGAATTGTTGCATTGTACGCAAAGGCCGGGGCAAATGTCATGAATCTTTTTTTATATGTTGAATCGAGTTCCTGGTTGCACAAAACCGACCCACGGACGAAAATTTTCGCGATGTTCTGCGTTTTTTTTCTTGCGCTGGGACTCAAAGGAGTCGTTTCTGTTTTTCTACTTGCCGTTTTCGTCCTGGCCGGCGGCCTCAGTGCAGGCTTTTTTCCAAGTCTGCGGCGTGTCGGCCGGTTGCTTGGTATGATTCTCGCCGCAACCACCTTCCTGTGGGGGCTGACAACCGGCACAGTGCCTTTTTGGGGTCCATTTTCGCTGGATGGGCTTCAACAGGGAATGATGATGGGGATCAAGATGACCATCATGATCCTTGCAGGGTTGATTTGGTTAAGCACGACGAAGATTGAAGAAATGACAGCGGGACTGGAGAAACTGGGAATCCCGTATCCTGTCGCCTTTGCATTTTCTACGGCAATCCGTCTGGTTCCATGGATTGTTGCCAGTTGTTTGACAGTGGGGGAAGCGCAGCAATCCCGGGGACTGGATCTTCATCATGGATCGTTCGTACAAAGGATACGAAATTATGTGCCGTTGCTGATTCCAGCATTGGTGGCCGTGGTCCGGAACGCGAATTTTTTTGCTATGGCGTTGGAAAGTCGCGGCTTCGGCATACGAAATCAACGTGTTTCCTTTCTGCAAATCGGTTTTGGATGGTATGACAGGATGCTGGGTATTGCCCTGATTCTTATTGTGTCTGTTTGTCTATGGCTGAACGAAGGAACCGTGCAAGTTTTGCTGTGGAATGGTTTTTATTTACTGGCGTTTTTCTTTGGCTTTATTTTGGTTTTGCAGGTGGTTGTGAACCTGGAGAGCGGCAAAGTTTTGTGGCTCAATACACGAATGGTCGTGCTGACTGCCCTGTCAGCAGCACTTTATGCCGCAGTGATTATCCCCTTTAAAGGGATTGTGTTTGTTCCGGGGGTGACGGAATTCAGGCCGGGCATGGTTCTGCCGCCGGTGCTGGGAGTGTTGTTTGGTCCCGCTGCCGCCTGGGGAAGCGGGTTCGGTTGTGTAATCAGCGATTTTTTTGGCACATTGGGACCGGGGAGTTTTTTTGGTTTTTTAGGGAATTTTGCCATGGCATGGATTCCGTATCGCTTATGGTGGAAAACCGGTCTGGTGCGAACTGGCGATCCGGAACCGCTGCATCTGAATACTACGGCAAAAGTGATCAATTATTTTTTTCTGTCCCTGGCTGGAGCTCTCGTTTGTGCCCTCATCATCGGCTGGGGCCTGGAGTTGCTGGGTTTGGTTCCGTTTAAAGTATTGACAGTATTGATTGCAATCAATAACGCAGCGCCGGTTTTGCTGCTCAGCTTGCCTGTGATGCTGGTTTTGTATCCGCGCATCAAAAGATGGGGACTGCTTTGGACCGATATTCTCGGTCCGGAAGGGGTGGCACTATGCACACAAAAGACCGGGATAGGCGCTTTTGTCACGCTGACGGGAATTTTTGCAGGGTTGGGCGGTGGCCTGTATGTAGCAATTGGTTTGGGAGGAAACCCGCTTCCGGTTTCCGGGGTCGGGATCTTTTTGATAATAATCGGCGCATTTCTATAGGAATGCGGTGCAGCGGCTTTTCGGCAAGTATGGAGAACTGATTTTGCAAAAGAAACAACAAGGTCCGTGCCGGAATAGCAGTTCCGACACGGACCTTGGATGTTTCTGCCGTTGATTTAGAAACCGACCTTGTCGAAGCCTTTCAGACCCAATATGGTTCGGGCTTCATCCGGAGTGGCGATATCGATACTGAGCTCGTTGGCAATATTGACCACTTTGGATACCTGTTCGGCGCTGCTTTGCGCCAGTCGGCCAGGGCCGGTATACAGATTGTCTTCCAGACCGACCCGCGTATTGCCGCCCATGGACATGGCAACAGCCATCATCGGCAGCTGAGCCTTGCCTGCTGCGCAAACGGACCAGACGAAGTTTTTCTCGCCAAGCAGGCGTTGCGCAGTTTCCACCAGGAAGACCAGGTTGTTTGCGGAAGCGGGGATACCGCCGAGGATACCCATGACAAACTGCAGGTACACTGGAGCTTTGAGCACTCCAAGATCGATCAGGTGCTTGATATTGTTTATCATGCCGACATCGTACACTTCCAGTTCCGGTTTGGTGCCGACATCGTACATCGTCTTTGCATAATATTTCAGCGTGCGGAACGTATTGGAGAATACCAGGTCCTCAGTGGAATCCAGATACGGTTTTTCCCATTCGAAACGAGGTTCTTTGATTCTGTCAGACAGCGGATAAATTGCGAAGTTGATTGAGCCGGCATTTAAAGAGGCCAGTTCGGGCTGAAGACTGTTGATGGGCTTGACTCTTTCTTCCATGGCCATGCCCAGGCCGCCACCGGTGGTTATGCAGATGGCGACATTGCTTTTGGCTTTAATCTTGCCCGTGATTTCCTTGTACACTTCGAAATCGCTGCAAGGTTTGCCTGTCTGCGGATCGCGGGCATGCACATGGACTACTGCGGCTCCCGCGGCGCCAGCTTTGATGGCATCTTCAGCGATCTGGTCCGGTGTGATCGGCAGATAGGGGGATAAGCTGGGAACATGAATGGCACCTGTGATGGCAGCGGTGATAATGATTTTTGGCATGGGGAATCCTCCTTCAGTATTGATTCACAACATATAAAAAGCAAGAATCATGCCATGCTTTTTGGAAATCATGCAAAGCTTTGTCTATAAGGGTTGCTTGCCATTTCCGAAAGTGTTCGGCTATGAAAAACAGTGTCCGAAAATCGGACACTGTTGGAAAAGCAAACAGATGCAAGTTCTATAAGCGGTTATGTTCTTTCAGCTTTTCATAAAGGGTACTGCGTGATATTCCCAATAACTTGGCTGCCTGCAACCGATTCCCATTCACCTGGGCCAATGCTTCGACTACAGTATCCCACTCCACGTCCGCAAGTTTGCGGGATCTGAAATTGGTGGCATCTCCCCTGCAAGATTCATGACGGTGATGAAGTTCCTCCGGCAGATGTTCCGTATCAATTGTATTGCCCTCCAGCAGACTGAAAGCACGTTCGATGGTGTTTTCCAATTCGCGGACATTGCCTGGCCAGTCATATTGTTCACAAAGGCTCATGGCTGCATGAGTCATATCCACCCCGGGTCGGCTCATGCGTTGCCCGATTTTCCGCATGAAGTGCTCAGCCAGCAAAGGGATGTCATCTTTGCGACGCCGCAGGGGAGGAACATGCAGACTGACGATGTTCAGGCGGTAGTAAAGGTCTTGCCGAAAACATTGCTTTTCAACCTCTGCCCGCAAATTTTTGCTGCTGGCTGCAATGATCCGGATGTCAACGGGAGTTGCATTGCCGGTTCCTAATCGTGTGACAGTATGGCTTTGCAGTACTCTCAGCAGTCGAGTCTGTAAATCCAGAGGCATTTCGCCGATTTCATCGAGAAAGACTGTTCCGCCGTCTGCAAGTTCAAACTTGCCTGGTCGTCCATTTCTATAGGCGCCGGTAAAAGTTCCCTCAACATATCCAAACAGTTCGCTTTCAATCAGTTCCCGTGGCAAAGAAGAGCAGTCAATGACCACAAAGGGACCCTCATTACGACTGCTGGCATTATGGATCGCCTGGGCAAACAGCTCCTTGCCTGTTCCGCTCTCTCCTTGCAACAAGACGGTAGAGAGATTGACAGCTGCCTTTTTTGCATGGGATATGACATTTTGGATTGCAGCACTTTGCCCGATCAGACTGTCAAAAGTTAGCAGACCGCGTGTCCCGCTTATATTACTGACGAGCCGGCGCACTTTGTTGAACTTGCGAAAAGTATCGACAACTCCGATTACTTCATGCGCTTCATTAAATACGGGGATTGCACTTTTAATCAAATGCACTTGCAAACCGTGCGGAAGTTTGATATGGAATTCCCGGTCGATCCATCCGACACCGGTTTTTAGTGACGTGAGTATTTCCGGCTCAAACTTAAATGCATCCACAACATGGCGGCCAACAATTTGGGCAGGTTGCATACCGAAAATTTCTGCACCTGCCTGATTGATGAATGTAACGATTCCATTGCTATCAGTTGCCATACATCCATCCTGCATGGTATTGAAAATTTGCATCATCTGTTCATTGTGAGTCAAGACTTTTTCCACGGAACGATCCAGCTGTGCCCGGTTCACAATCAATTCTGCCCAAGTTTTCACCGTGTCGATGGGAACTGGCGTGTCACGATGAATCAGGAACAGCAAAAATCCGCTGACAGAACTGACCTGTGCAGCGGTTAGCGGGACTATGGTGCAGGAATACAGGCGACCGTTTATTGAAAAAGAGACGAACGTGCTGGGTTTTTTCTGCTCAAGCAAGGAATGTGTCAATCTTGTGCCAGAGGGAAAACAGATCGCTTGCGGAACGGAAGCTTTTGATACCAGCACATTTCCGGTCGGGTCAGATAAAATAATTTCAAAATAAACAGATTCTTCTGCAGTTGCTTTTAGTGTATCGCAGATATGGGATATAACGAGTTGGCCTGCAGATAAAAAATGGGGGTTGGACTCGATGGTAAGCACCTCCCTGCCATCCCTTTTCTTCGCCGCCGATTCATTTTATCCTTCCTGCTGGCAGTTGCTTCTCGCAACAAAGTGCTTTTGTAGCACGTGATTCCTTTTTTGCTTGAAAATTGCAATTTCTGGTATCCACGAGGATAGATATTAAAAAAAATAAATGGTACAATATTGACAGATAATTCGGATTATATAATACGAGGGAGGCGTTTGACATGGCAAGACCCAAAAAGGTTATGGTAGCTTATGACGGTTCTCCGCACAGTAAGGACGCCTTACGCTGGGCCATGTATTTTAAGCGTCTGATGGGAACTTCGGTTTTGGCAGTCAAAGTTTTCGAGCCTTTCAAATTTCACGAAAGCCACGGTGAGGTCGATATCGGCAGTGCCCCCGAATTGATGGCCAAACAGGCGGAGATTGCGTATGCCCGCAATATGAAGATGTTGGAAGATACCAAACAGGAAGCAGCGAACCAGGGTGTTGCCATCGAAACCGAACTGGTTGCCGGTACTGCAGCGGCGGGATTGCTGGATTGCGCAAAACAGAGCCATGTAGAGATGATTATTGCAGGAACCCGCGGTCATGGCACGCTGGAAGAACTGCTGATCGGAAGCGTGACAAGCAAACTGGTGAGCTTGGCCCATGTTCCGGTTCTGGTAGTGAAGAATTGCCGTGTGGCAAGTACCGGTGGCATTAAAAAAATTCTTGTAGCTTACGACGGTTCTCCGCAAAGCAAGGAGGCGCTGGCCTGGGCTATCGAACTTGGCCGGACGGCCGAGGCACAGATTATTGCGGTAAAAGTATTTGAGCCTCTCCCCCTGACGATGATGTACAGTATGCCGGAAGCCGGCGTTGCAGTTCGCATGGCTGCCAAGTTGCAGGAAATTCAGCAAGCCGATGTGAAATTGATGGAAGAAGTGAAAGAGTTCGGACGCAGTCAGAAAGTGGATATCGCAACTGAAATTTTGAGTGGGGATGCTCCCAGTGCGATTCTCGGCTGTGCAAAGAGGCTGCATGCGGATCTGATCGTTGCAGGCACGAGAGGTCATGGAATGTTGGAGGGACTCCTTGTGGGGAGTGTTACCAGACGCTTGGTCAGTGTTTCTCCCGTGCCGGTACTTGTGGTCAAAGATTAAAGCCGGTCAGGGAATGTTGCCAAGCCCGGCAATAGCTGCGAATAAAAGGAACCCCGGCCCAAAAAAAGCCGGGGTTCCTTTTTGAATGATTTAACGAAAAAGCAAAATTGGTTTTAGATTACGCCTTCCATCTTGAGCAGGAACTGAGCGACAATCGCAGCACAGATGAAAGTGCCTGTGTAAACCGCAAGCGCCACTACGATGATTCGCCAGGACATCGTTTTGAATTTGTCGATATCTTTGCCGAATGACAGTCCTGCAAAGGCCAATATCGGAGTCGCCAGGGCAAGAAAATCAACTTTTCCTGTATAGTATCCAATTTCTTTGGCCCAGGGGCTGACCTGGGGAACAGTGGAGAGGGTTGCCAGAACGGAAACCCAGAACACCATCGGAAACTTTCCGGGAATATACTTGGAACAGGCGATACCAAGCAGCGCGATGGCAAACATGATGCAGTAGCCGAAGGCTGCTTCCATAATGAACTGACCATAGCTGAGACCTTTGCCCAGAGTGGCCTTGTAACCGACGACATCGCCGACAACAGAAATAACGCCCATGACAAAGAGGACTGCGATTGCTTCAGACCATTTCATGCTTACTTACCTCCTTCAAGGCGTTTGCGTGTGGTTGCGCCGATAATCGGTGATAGTTTTTCGTAACAGAATACGGTGATGGGCAGGGAGACAAACAGGGCGAAATAGACTCCAATAACGGAAGTCAGCAGGTTGCTTGCCCCGGCATACATCAGAATATCTTTGGCCATGCTTGGCACTGCGGCGGCAATGGCGCCGGAAGATGCTGCCATCATGCTGCCGGAACCGACACCTGCACCCATAGCCAGTGCGAAGGGGTGAATGATGTTCAAGGAGGCGACGAAACCGGCAACAAAACCGAGCCAAATTGCACCGAACAGAGTACCGCAGATGTACACTGCCATGACACCGCGGCCTTCAGGTGAGTCAAGTCCATATTTTTCCGCGATAATGGCAATATTCGGTTCGCGGTCGATGGAGTAAGTTGCGCCGATGGCTTCACGACCGAGGCCCAGCATGAGTGCAAGCGGCAAGCCGAATAGGATGGTGCCAAAGAAATGACCGACTTCCTGAAGGGAGAGGGCCAAGCCTGATTGCATCAGTTTGACCAGGTTGGGGCCCATCAGGACGCCCAATTTTGCAATCAGCATCAGGGTGGCTACGCCGAGGCACTTGGCCGAAGTGTTCATTTCGGACAGGTTCAGGATTTTCAGTTTAGGCAGGCTGACTACTGCGCCAATGATCATGGCGTAGAGCATCGGCAAAAAGAGCAGAACTCCCGGTCCAAGTTTGAAAGATTTCATGCCGATCAGTTCACAGATGACGACGATAATAATTGCAAACACGTGGATTTTCCATGACTTTAGAATTTCCAAGAAGAATCGCCTCCTTTATTATTGTTTCCCATCAAGTGTTATCTTGGAAGTGGTTGCTCAGCTAAAGTATTTGTCCAGCAAAGCCAGATATTCCGTTTTCGTGAGTAACGGTTTAAAATTTTCCTTGATTTTCTTTGCTTTTGCTGCCTTGTCGGCAAGCAGGTCAATGGCAGTCATTGCCAGAAGCTTTGCAGGGATTACGCAGGCCGCGATATAATCTGCAGCCTTGAATTCCTTGGTGTGGTGATTGCCGCAGATCCCTCCGGTAAATGGGTGTAACGACGGAATAATGTGAGAAATGTCTCCCATATCTGTGGAGCCGCCAAAATGACCGGAGCGTATGATTTGGTCACTCGGAACAAATTGACCGGCATTGGCGCCGAACAGATCATTTAGTTCCTGGCAGGCTGCAAGAGGCAGATACCCCGGAATCGTGTGAATGTGTGTCTCTGCTCCGACTGCGTCACCGCCGGCCCGCAAGGCCCGCGTCACTTTTCCGTAGGTGGCGTCGATGGCAGACATTGTTTTTGCTCTCACGTATGTTTCCATGCGAACATCTGCCGGTACGATGTTGACAAGGTCTCCTCCCTTGGTAATGATGGGATGAACACGCACGATATCCTGATCACGGAACGTTTCACGCAAAGCGTGGACCCCCATCATGCCCAGCATGGCGGCGTTTAGGGCATTGATCCCTTGATCCGGTGCTCCGGCGGCATGGGCTTCCTTGCCGACGTACTGAATCGTCATGCCTACAAAACCATTGCTGGATTCTGAAAGGTTTACCGACGGTCCGGGTGAATCCTTGTCGGCGTGAACCATCATGGCGATATCCACATCGTCAAATTCGCCCCGGTAAACAAGCTCCTGTTTGCCGCCAAGGTAACGGATTTTCCCCTGGTCGCGCAGTTGTTGGCGGAACGCGATTTCCACATATTCTTCCGCGGGTACGGCCATGAAACTGACGTTGCCGCCGAGTTCGCTTGCAACACCGGCAAGTTTCAGGCCAAGAGCCGCGCCGATCATCGCACCAAGCTGCAAATTGTGACCACAGGCATGCGCTGCTCCTGTTTGCGGATCTGCTGTCGGGCTGTCGGGACAAACCACTGCATCGAGTTCACCGATGATGGCTACGTTCGGTCCTTCGGCATCCGGTTTCAGATATGCTTTTACTCCAGTGAGTGCTAGTCCTTCACGGCAGGAATACCCCAACTCAGAAAGGAATTTTGTTACAGCAGCGGCAGTCTTTGTTTCCTTATAGCCCAGTTCTGGATTTTTTTCTGCTTCGCGCACGAATTCGACAATTTGAGCCGCATGCGCATCAATACTCTGGCACACTCGTGTTTTGATCTCATTTACGTCCAACAGGCATCGACCTCCTTTGAGTTTTCAAGATTTTCTTTCCAAAGAAATGCATTTCGCGCAAATCCCTGATAAATCCTCTTTGTTCAAGTCGCTACTATGAATTTTCTCGGCTAACCGTGCGAAATTGCATTTCGAAAGAATGACTCATCACTGCAGTAAGCAGGAAGGGAGATAAACGAAAGCGAAATAGAATACCGATATTCATTTGTAGCTGTACAAGGAGGATGCTTTATGAAGTTCACTTTTGCCCACAATAATTTCAATGTGCTGGACTTGGAAAAAAGCCTGGCGTTTTACCGGGAGGCACTGGGGCTCGAGGTAGTGCGACGGGTGGAAAAGCCGGGATTTGTTCTGGCTTTTCTCGGTGACGGCACGACAAGCCATCGTCTTGAACTGACCTGGTTGAAAGATCGAAAGGAGCCGTACAACCTGGGAGATAACGAATTCCATCTTGCTTTTACAGTTGCCGATTTCGAAGCCGCATATGAAGTGCATAAAAAGATGGGATGCATTTGCTATGAAAACAAGGGGATGGGGATCTATTTCATTGCGGACCCGGATGGTTACTGGCTGGAGATTGTTCCTGAAAAAAGATGACTGTTTCAATACAGCGGAGGTAGCGTTATGAAAAAGGAACTGTCGATCATTGATTTTGCAATGTCCATGGAGATGGAAGGAAAAAAGTTCTTTGCCGCTGCGGCAGAACGTGTGGCTTCTCCGCAAACCCGGAATGTTTTGAGAGAGCTGTCTGATTGGGAAGAGAAGCATTATCGGTACTTGCAGGAAGAAAAGGCAAAACTGATGGCTTCAGGTAACTTTTCCAAGGCGGATTTGAGTGACGCTCTTTTGGGTCCGGAAAAGGACAAGTGGCAGGTTTTTTATGCTCGGGGTGACGGAGAGGGACCGGAACCATCCATACCCGTTGGCGAGAGAACTTCCGATATGTCGGTTCTGCGGATGGCTATTTTCATAGAGAATGATCTGCAGGGATTTTACAGGCGTGCTGCCGAGAATACAAAGGATTCAGGCGGAACAGCCATGTTTATCAAACTGGCCACTTGGGAAGGGGAACATGCGAAAGTGCTGGAAGCACAGTATCAAAACCTGCAGAAAGAATTCTGGGCCGAAATGGGTTTTTCGCCTTTTTAAGGTCGGTTTTTATGCAACGCCATCGGGTGTTTTTCTTTGCGGTGTCGATGTTTTTGATGCTGATACTGCTTCCGCAATCCCGTGTTCTTGCGTTTGATCCGCTATCCATGGTAATGTCGGCTCCATGGTACGGTTCCTATGTATGCAATCAGGGTCTGACCCGCATGCAACTTACTATGCAGCCGCAACAGGGATCTGACGGAAACCGGGTGGAAGCAATTTTTGTCTTTACGGCTGATCCGGAGAACCCTATAGTGCCGACAGGCTCTTTTCGCCTGACTGGGACACTAAATCGCAAAGACCGTTCACTGCTGCTGAAACAAGACCGCTGGATTGAACAGCCTTCTGATCCAAGCTACAGGATGGTGGATTTGGAAGGGCAAGTTGTTATCGGCGAGACAGAGGCAAGGATACAGGGGCGTATTACCACTTATGGCTGCCAGGATTTTTTGCTCTGGCAGTTTTTTGCGGCGCCTGCGTCGGGAAAATAAACAAGAAAAAAGAAATGAAAGAAAGTGTGGTAACTATGGACGGTGAACTGATGTTGCAGCTGGCATTATTGGCAGTGGGCATAGTACTCTGGTATTTCTGGCTGCGCTCGATGGTCAGCAAGAAGAAATAAAGGCGAAAGATACTGCCGGAATGCTGAACCGATGCAGGGAGGCATATGATGGGAGATTTTTGGACATTATTTGAAAAAGGCGGCCTGGTGATGCCGTTGCTGCTTGCAGGTTCCATCCTAACCGTGGCGGTGGCAGTTGAAAGGATCCGCGTATTTCGGAGAATGGATGAAAACAGTACTCTTTTACTGGCACGACTGGAGACGTTTTTGCAAAGAAGAGACTGGTCGGCAGCATTGATGGAAGTCAAAAATAACGAGTCGTTTTGTGCGGTGGTTGCGGCCGCTGGACTGGGGCAGGCTGACAGGGGCGGCGATTCAGCAAATCTGGCAATGGAAGGAGCAGCCAACAGAGGTGCAGCAAGATTGCGACAACGGTTGGATATTCTCAGCCTGATGGTTACTCTGGCTCCGTTGTTGGGACTTTTCGGTACCGTCATTGGGATGATTCGCGCTTTTAACGTATTGAACGTACGAAGCGGTCAACCTTTTGCAATCACAGGTGGTGTCGGGGAAGCGCTGATTGCTACGGCAGCCGGGCTTTGCGTGGCGATTCTCTCGCTTGCAATGCTTGCCTATTTCAGGAACCGATTGGACCGGATGCTCAACGACGCGGAAGAAATAGCCTCCCGTATTTTGACAGCAATAATGGAACAGGATCCATGAAGATCCGGGAGCGGAGATTTTCAGAAAATCCACGGTTGATGGTCATTCCGATGATTGATATTATCTTTTTTCTGCTGGTGTTCTTTATGATGAGCACAATGTTCATGATTGAACAGAAAGTGTTGCCTGTTGTGTTGCCATCCGCCTCTGCCACGCAGGCTGAAACAGGTCAGACGCTGCCAGTCACCGTGTTGGGAGATGGAACGATTCGTGTGGGAGAAAAAGCGGTAACGCCTTCTTTGCTCATGACAGATGTTCAATCAATTTTACGACAGGATAAAGAAGCCCGGTTTGTTCTGCATGCGGATCGTTCTGTAGAATATGGCCGGGTGGTACAAGTGTTGGATATGCTGAAAAAAGCCGGCGTACAGAGACTGAGCATTGCCGTGGAGCCGGTTCCGTGATTTCACAAAGACGAGGGAAGAAGGACCAATGGGTTGCCTTGTGCGTTTCCCTGGCCATCCATTTTGTGGTAGGATTGTTCCTCTGGATGAATTGGGACTGGATGCCGAACCAGTTGCAGGAAATACCGGTTGAACTGGTGCTGAATATGAATCCGGTCCAGACTTCGGGGGAAAAAACGGATGATTTTCAAGTTCGGGATGAAATTATCCCCGGAAATACAAATAACGCGAAGCCGGGAGGGAAATCAATCCAAGCTCCTGAACCGGCAAAGCCGGATACTATTGCTGACATGCCGCGGAATCAGACGGAAACCTCAAAAATACCGGAACTGTTGACGAAACCACAGGAGCCGAACAGCTTTTCGGGGCCCGAGGGGGAAGCGGGAAATGTCTTGCTGCCGCCTAAGCTGCGGAGCAAACCGGAGATGAATATGCCGGAGGAATTGCTCCGGGCCGGCTTTTCCGGGAGCGTGCTGTTGACCATCGAGGTTTTGGAAAATGGACGGGTAGGTAAAATTGTGCTGACCCGTTCCAGCGGGTCGACAGCATTTGACGTCTTGGCTCGGGGAAACGTCGCAAAATGGGAGTTTGAGCCGGCTCGGCAGCCACTGGTTGGAAAGCCGGTAAAAGTGATGACTTCAGTATGGGTGAGATATGATGCCAAAGCGAGGGGCTGAGAATCCTATGCGGTTTCGGGTGTTTGCATTGACATTATGGCTATTATTGACAGGTGTTGCAGTTGCCGTCGGGGCGCCTGCGGTAACGACTGCCGAAAAGATACCTGTTGGCGATGCAGTTCGGACCTATTCGCTTTATATACCTTCAGGTATGGAACGGCAGAAACCGGCGCCCCTCTTGTTCGTGCTGCATGGCAGCGGCGGCAGCGGCGAAGATATGAGAACACTAACGCAACGGGGATTCGAACGCCTTGCTGACCGGGATAAGTTTGTGGTCGTATATCCGGATGCTTTGGAACGTCGCTGGAATGAACAAGATGGGAACATTGACGATGCCGGTTTTTTGCTGGCTGTTGCGGATCAGCTGGCGGCACGTGGAGTGGCTGATGCGAAAAGAGTTTATTTTGCAGGAATTTCAAATGGCGGTATGATGGCGGAACGCATGGCCTGTGAATATTCTGACCGTGTGGCTGCTATTGCCGTGGTAGCTGGAAGCATGACGGAAAAAATGGCGGCAGCCTGCAAACCGTCGCGAGCAATGCCGGTTTTGCTGATTCATGGTACGGAAGATCTGATTATTCCATGGAGTGGCGGTGCTGTTGCCGGTTTTGAGGACTTCGGGAAGGTGCTTTCAGCCAAAGCTGCCGCTCGTTTCTGGGCCACCCAGAATCTATGCGGCGAAACACCAAGAGTATCGGCAGAACCGGACCTCGATCCAACGGACGGCATTCGGGTATATGCTGAAAGGTTTATCGATTGTAAAAAGAAGTCGGAAGTGGATTTGTTTGTAATTGAGGGCGGGGGACATACCTGGCCGGGTGGTTATCAATATCTTCCGGAAAGATTCATTGGCAAGACTTCGAAAGATATGGACGCGAACAAAATTATTTGGGAATTTTTCCAACGCTGGAGGGAATGAAATACAATATGGGTTTGAGTGTCGAGTGGATCGGTATTGTGGCGGGAATTCTCACAACTTGTGCTTTTTTGCCGCAAGTTGCAAAAACGGTGCAAAGCCGTTCTGCAGGAGATTTATCCTGGATTTGGCTGATTATGATGTCTACTGGAGTCTTTCTATGGATGATATATGGATATTATATGGCCAGTCCCTCGGTTTTTTTTGCCAATGTGTTTACGTTGTTGTGCCTGTTGGCATTGTTGTATGTAAAAGGAAGGATGCGCCCTGCAGAAGAAAGCGAAGAGTATGCAACGGTCCGGCGAAAAGTGGGGGGATGTATCGGCTGCGGGCGCTGCAATACCGGTTGTCCGCTTATTGTTGAATATCGTGAAAAAATCAGGAAAGAAGACAAAATGGCAGGGCCATGAAAGCTCTGCCATTTTTCGGTGCAGTCAACGCTATGATTTTAAATATTTGTCAAATGAATTAGGGAAGCGTAATGGTGTAAATCATTCCAAGATAAGTTTCTTTATCGAATACCGGCTGAAGCAGAAACTCTCCGAGTGCTCCTTCATATAACTGGGTGGTGAATTTGGCGCGAATTTTTTCATCAACGATGCGTATGAATTTTGTGTCCGCTGTGCGGCGGGCAGCTTTGAAGTCATAGTTCGAAAGACTGTTTTCCAGCGGATAGCCCAGCCGGTTGATATACGAGGTATTGATCCATTGTATCGCATAGATGGCGGATGCGCTATCATGAAAATCTTTGAAAAGGGATAGCGTCATAGGAGTATTATCTGTTTTCAACGCTTCTAACAAAACGGGATTTTTGGCAAATTCGGAGAGGGATTGGGCCAGTTTTTCCTGTGTTAGGACTGCGGCTTTCGGTGGAACTTTTTTGGGTTGGGCAAATGTGGCAACCAGACGCCACTCGGCGCCGAAGCCGGAGACGCTTTGCCAGAAAAAACGATATTGTACTGTTTCATTGGTTCTGGTGCGGAGAAACTCGCACAGGTCGGTGCCGGAAGGGGAAGATGCAATGGTATGTCCCATATTGATCAACTGGATGTATGGACTATAAAAGTCCGAAGTAAAAAGATTTCTACCGATCTGGGAGGCATCGCGGTCATGCAGGATGCGTCCTCCGGGCTCCATGACCCAGAGACGGACCGGCAGTCCTTTCGTGATGGAACCGATGTGATCTGCCAGCATTTTCTCAGGCAAAATCAACAGACTGACAGACCCGAGAAATGTTCCGCCGGGACTGAATACCGGATATTCAATGTCTGCCGCGTCCACTCCCTCGATGGTGCGAAAGACCGGGCTCAGCACCGGACGGTGTTGAGTCATGACCTGGATGATCTGGGATTGCTGGCTGATGTCGCTGCCTTCCAGAAGACTGTAGTACGAAGGCTCAACTGTCACCATGATGCCTTGGGGCGTGACTGCCGAACAATCCACCGCATAGTCGAATTTGCGGCATAAATCCTGCAAAGCGAGTCTTGCAGAATCACCGGTGAGTCCGCTTTTGCCCAGATGGACGGCTGTCCGGGACATTTCGAGGCTGATGCGGTTAAACTCCGACTGAAGCTGCTGTTGCGCCTGTATCAGGGGGATGGGCTGATTTTCGGCACAAAATCCGGCAGCGGCGCTCACAAACCAGAACGCCAGTGCCAGCCAAGGTGTTAGGAATGATTTCATTTGAGTGCCTCCTTTACGTGGAAAAGTCCAGCAAACTGTATTCATTCACTTCGGGAGGGAAAGTCAAAAATCCTTTTGGGCGTTCGTGAAAGATGGGGAGTTTGAGGCGGTGCGAAAAATTCCATCAGTCGGCAGGATAATGGCGCTGAAGCGAGAAAACAAATTAAGCAGACTAACAATGATTATGACGACGAGGAGTGGAATGAAATGATCAAACAAAATCCTTTGGTTATGATTCCCGGCCCAACGCCGGTTGCCGAGCCGATACGACAGGCGCTGGCAGGTCCTACCTATGGACATACATATGGTCCATTTGTTGCGATATACAAGGAATGCCTGGCAGGATTAAAAACCATTTTTCAGGCCGACCATGTGGTGGCGATTGGCGGAGCAGGCACACTGTCGATGGAAATGGGTCTTGTCAATACCGTGAAGGCTGGCGAGAAAGTACTTGTCATTACCCAGGGGTATTTTGGCGAACGTTTTATCCCGTTGGCCAAGGCTCTGGGAATTGAGGCGGATGTGTTGACTGCACCTGCCGGTGAACGTGTGAAACTGGCGGATGTTGAAGCAAAATTGAAAGCTGGAAAATATGCGGCAATGACACTGACGCATGTCGATACTTCAACGGGAGTTATGGGTCAGGTTGCAGAAGTAGCTGCATTGGCAAAAAAATACGATACCTTGTTCATTCTGGACGGGGTTTGCGCGAGCGCTGGTGTACCGGAACCCATGAAAGACCTGGGCATCGACGTTGTCATTACTACAAGCCAGAAAGCTTTTGGGGTTCCTCCGGGACTGACGATTGTCGCTTTCAACGAAAAGGCCCTGGCCCGGCGTGAACAGATGGGAACTGTGGCCGGTTACTATACGGACTGGAAGAACTGGCTGCCGATCATGGAGAATCCTGCGATGTATTTCTCCACGCCTCCTGTAAATCTTATCCAGGCTCTGGCGAAATCTGTTCAGATCATTTTGGAAGAGGGCTTGGAGGCTCGTTATGCGAGGCATGAAAGAATCGCCCGCAGCTTCCGCGCCGGTCTTTCTGCCATCGGCCTCAAACTGATTACGGCAGCAGATGCGGTGGCGCCGACGCTGTCCGTTATCCAATATCCTGAAGGACTTGATGATGCAGCTTTCCGGGCAAAGATGGAGGAATATGACATCGTGGTTGCCGGCGGAGTCGGTCCATTAAAAGGCAAAATTTTCCGGGTAGGTCACATGGGCAATATCTGCATCAACGAACTGGTGTTGACGCTGTATGCGATCGAAAGGGCTCTCACTTCGCTCGGTGTCAAAGTGGCGCAGGGAGCCGCTGTTGGGGCGGCCTGGGCCGAGTGGAACAAAGGCTGACAGGACGCGGAATATTTATGATACTGCTTCTGGCAGCCGGCTGGGCTGTCATCTATGCGAACCGTACTGTAATATATCCGCTGCTTTCGGTTATTGCCGTTCAGTTCTCCCTGTCATCAGCCGATGTAGGCTTACTGACAGGGAGCTATTTCTTTACGTATCTGCTTTTGCAGATCCCTTCAGGGATGCTCGGCGACCGGTTCGGAATGAAACGGGTGCTGCTTTGGACGTACGCCGTTGCTTCAGTCGGGGTAGTCGGCCTGGCTCTGTTTGCCGGGCAGTATGGGGCCATGTTGGCTTTTATGGCATTGCACGGTTTGGGAGCGGGAGGATTCTATCCCTGTTCGTTCGGCATGACGATGCAGAGCGTTAGTGCAGAGCGCCGTGCTATCAGCTCGGCGCTGATCGGAATCGGAATGGCGCTGGGATTGCTGACAGGCATGACCTCCGGCGGTTTTTTATATGAATTGTTTCTGGATGTTCGGGCGCCACTGCTGGTAATGGCGGTTCCTACGGTCCTGATGTTTTTCTTTTTTTACAAGTATCTGCCGGAAACGAAGGGCATGCCTTCGCCTGCATGGTCGCAGTACAGGGCGATATTGCTGGACTGGGACCTGTGGCGGATTAATATGGCGACATTCACTGCATTGTATGGATTTTGGGTGGCGGTGACGTGGGGACCGACGTTTTTGAAAGTGGAGCGGGGGTTTTCATTGGGAGCCGCCGGGTTCTATACGGGACTGATCGCTGTCAGCGCAATTCCTGCAGGCATCTTCTGGGGGAGAATGGCGGACAGGATTGGACGAAAAAAAGTAGCGGCATTTGTACTGCCTGCATCGGCATGCATACTGCTTTTCCTATCTCTCCTTGAAAACCATGCTGTTTTGATAGGGATGCTGATACTGTTCGGAATGTTGAGTAATACTGCTTTTGTACCGTCTATGCTTGCTTGGTCGGCAGATATTGTTGAGGCAAGGCACCCGGGACTGACCGGAGCTTCTGTGGGGATTTTCAATGCATCCATTATGACTTCAGCCGTAGTGGCGCCTATTATTTCGGGCTTTCTGAGGGATTTGACCGGATCTTTGGGAAGCGCCATTATGGCAGCCGCCATGCTTATGCTGGCAGGCACGCTGCTGTTGTTGACGATTCCTGCAGGGAAGAAATAGGGAAACACGATGGCTGAGGCAGCAAACTGGCAATCCATTGGCATGAGTGAGCATGTGGCCGCAAGTTTAATGGGGCGGACCGGCCGGATCGGACAGGTGCGTTCCATTTATTCGCGCCTTGTGAATGTCATTTTGTCGGATGGGGAATTATTGATAATTCAAGCCTCAGACCGCGAATGCACGCCAATGAGTCTTGTAGTGCATTGGCCGGCTGACGAAATATTTGAAGCGGAACCTGGGCTGCCGGTGTATCGGCAGGAAAAACCGGAATCTTTGCGTTGCGGTTCCTGCGAAATCTCTTTGGCTGGAGCAGCATTATTCGGCAGTTTTGCCTCTGTGAAACCGGGGCAGGATTGTGCCGGAGCATTGCAGGTTCTAGAACAGCATTTTGCGAAATCCATGCGGAGGCAGTCGGTCTATGATTTTTTGCAGAAGGCTGATACAGACGGAAGTGGAGCGATTGCCATGCCGCATTGCTATGGTGCTCTTATGCAGCAAAGAATCAGGACGCTTTCGAAAATGATGCGGGACGGCAACTTGGAAGACAGCATGAATGCCGTTCTGAAACTGGTGGGGTTGGGTCCGGGATTGACGCCGGCAGGCGACGACTTCCTGCAGGGTTTCTTATTTTATTGCCGGACGTTGCCTTTCTTGAGCAAAATTACAGGCGAGATTTGCACGAAGATGAAATGGATGGGGCGGCTGGATACCACTGAAATCAGTAGAGCTTTTTGGCGGCATTTTCTTGCCGGTAGAGTGGCGGAGCCGGTTCGATGTTTGGCGGAGTCGTTCAATGCCGGTGATTGGACGTGTTTTTCCCGGCAGGTGGAACGAGTCTCCCGCATTGGACATTCCTCCGGAGACGATTATCTGTCCGGGGTCTGGTGGGCATTGAAAATGAGTGAAGGAAGTGGCGGCGCATGAAAAAACAAATGGCACTGCTGATCGGATTCACGGGCGGAGTTGTCGGGGGACTGTTGGGCATCGGCGGAGCAATTGTCCTTGTACCGTTGATGGTCAATTTTTTGGATGTAAAACAGCACATGGCTCATGCGACCAGCCTGGCTGTGATTATTCCGGGCGCAGTGGTCAGCGCTCTTGTTTATAAAGGATTTGGCCAGCTGGATTTTGAGCTTGCCGGCCTATTTGCCGTCGGGGGCATTGTGGGGGCATATATCGGGGCTTCTCTCATGCCTTATATCAAACCGTATGTGCTCAAACGCATTTTTGCGGTTGTTACTCTCGTCATCGCCATCAGGATGGGAGTGGGGTTATGATTGTCATCGCAATTCTCACCGGAATGACTACAGGCATCCTTAGCGGCTTGCTTGGAATTGGCGGTGGAGCAATATTGGTTGCATCCGCAGTGGTGTTTATGGGGATCGGTCAGCATGCCGCGCAGGCAGCAGCTCTTGTCGCGATGATTCCGACGGCTTTGGTCGGGGTGGCCAAACATCATCGGAACAAGATGATCAATTATCAAGTGGTTCCGTATCTTGCGGTGGGCCTCATATTTGGCGGAGCGGTTGGTGCGTATGTTGCCAACAGTATTTCCGAGTTGCTGCTTCGAAAAATTTTCAGCGCTTTTTTTGCCGTTATGAGTCTGCAAATGTTCTGGTCATCATATAAGCAGGGAAAGCAGGCAAAGGCGGCAGAAAAAAAGCCGGAAGAAAAATAGAAATAAGACAGCCGGATACCTGATAACGGACATTTCCGGCGCAGGCCACACGACAGGAGAAAATTAGAGGCATTCGTCGCTGCAAAATGATTATTGCAACGTCGAATGCCTCTTTTCATTCCATTACTGCCTGTCGAGAATCACAAGCCTGACAACGCTTCTTTCATTTTTGCACACGCTTCCCTCAATACGGATTCTTCCCGCAGATAGCAGAAACGCGCATAACCCTCTCCGTTTGGACCGAAGCAGGTGCCGGGGACTGTGGCCACACCGGCCTTGTCGAGAACAGTGCGGGCAAATTCCTGGCTGGACAGTCCGGTACCCCGGATATTGGGGAAGGCATAGATGGCACCTTTGGGTGCGGGGCAGGAGATGCCGGGAATCTGATTAAGTTCGCTGACCATAACATCCCGTAGATGCTGATAAAAACCCATGCGTTCACGCAAAAGAGCAGGATCGCCTTCCAACGCACTTATGCCGGCGTACTGAATAAACGGCGGCACGCAGGAGTATATTGTCTGGAACATCATGCCCATTTTGGCCATCAGGTCGGCCGGACCTACAGCATAGCCGAGACGCCAGCCTGACATTGAGAAGCCTTTGGAAAAACCATGCAGGATGATGGTGCGTTCCCGGCATTGATCCAAGGCAGAAGGCGAATGATGTTTCAGCCCCTCATATAGATTTTCGGAATACATTTCGTCGCTAAGAACCCACAAATCATATTTTTTTGCGATAGCGGCGATTTGTAGGGTTTCTTCCTTCGTCATGACGGCGCCGGTAGGATTTTGCGGCGTATTGATGATAATCAGCTTGGTCCTGTCGGTAATTTTTGCTTCCAGGTCGTCGGGATTCAGACGGAAACCATTGGATTCATGTACAGGGACCCTTACATCCTTGAAGCCAAGGTAGCCTGTGACAGCAAAATAGGAAGGAAATCCCGGATCGGGGAAGATGACTTCATCGCCGGGGTCAACAAGACAACGGACAACAAAATCGATGATGCTGTTGGAGGGCAAAACCACGATCTGTGCCAAGTCGGGTTTGAATCCCCAACCCCTTTCGATGTAGCTGCGGACAGATTGGCGCAGGGGCTCGATGCCCATGGAGTTGACATAACGGGTATGTCCGGCATCAAGAGCGTTTTTGGTAGCTGCGATGATGTGAGGGTGTGCGTCGAAGTCCGAGTCCCCCACTTCAAAGCGGTATACCTTGCGTCCGGCTGCCTCCATTGCCGTAACAGTGGTCAGAATTTCGAGCATGGGTTGTCCGACGAGACCTTGGGTAAGCTTCGAAAATGTACGCATCAACAAGACTCCTTTTCCAACGAACATTTGAACTTTGCACAATGACATTTTATGTTGAAAGGGAAAAAATGTCCATAATAAAAAAGAAGAACACATAAGATATTTCCTTGATAATACAGGAATTGATGAAGGAAGAAAGGAAATAGTACTCGATGATAAATGGCTCCGGTAATTCAATGCATACCTTGTTATCAGAGGAGGCCAAAAGATGAACGCTCAACGATGGCTGCACCAGATTTTGGGATGGCTTTTCGTCATGTTGGTGTTTACAGGCGCTTTTCTGCATAGTGAAGCGCTGCGGGGAACAATAGCCGACTGGCGCTCGGTTTTGCGTGTTCTGCACTTTGTTTTCGGCGGGAGCTTTATCGTTGCTTTTCTGGCGAACGTGCCATATTTTTGGACTTTTCGTTTTGGGAAAGCGGATGGGTTGAACAGGCGGGAATATGTTTGGCTGCTGCTGTTTTTCGGGGTAGTATGGCTTATTACCGGCACGGGTTTGATTCTTGCGACGATGTCGGGATGGACCGGACCACTGACGAATCATCTTTATCTGCTGCATATCATGGTCGCGACAATTGGCACACTATGCCTGTTTCCCCATCTGATTCATGCGATAGCAGTCCGATGGCATTCCCGAGATACGGTTCGGGAAGTGCTGGATGAAGGAGAGGAAAGGACAGGACGGCGCAGTTTTTTACAGTTTCTTCTTAGCGGGCTTTTTGCCGGGGGCATCATTGTGGCCTGGAGATGGGTTGGACAGAGGGCTGCTACAGTAAAAACAGAAACAATGGAAATTTTTGCCCAATGCAACAAAATGTCGCCAGTGCCGACGCCGTTGCCTGATTCGCTCCCGCCGAAAGGCGGCGGATACACAGGGAAATTTCGCGTATACAAGATCGATTCACAGATTCCTTGTACGACAAGCGCCGATTGGAAATTCAGCATCAGTGGCCTGGTGGATAAACCGCAGATATTTCGATGGGAAGATTTTCTCAAGTTGCCGCGCGTGGTACAAGTGAGCGACTTTCATTGTGTCGAAGGCTGGTCGGTCTACAAAATAACCTATGAAGGAGTTCGTTTGACGGATTTGTTGGATTTTGCAGGTGTAAAACCACAGGCGAAATACGTGAAGTTTTATTCCGCCGAAGGGGTTTACACCGAATCGTTGACATTGGAACAGGCCAGACTGCCTGATGTAATGGCGGCAGTGCTGATCGATGGCATGCAAATTCCTTCAGACCTCGGTGGTCCGGTTCGTTTGGTAATTCCGCAGATGTTTGCCTACAAAGCTCTGAAATGGTTTGTAGGGATGGAACTGACCGATGAGCAACACAAAGGGTATTGGGAAGTCCGGGGATATCCGGTGGATGCATGGGTCAAGCCGAACTAAATTGGGCACTCCTGTTTCTGTGAAGACAGGGGGATTTTACAGAAAAATATAGAAATATTCTGTGAATTTGGAATTTGTTGCAGGAAGAACGAAATGTTTTGGAGAAGAAACCCTGTAGAATACGAATGTCGATAGAGAAAGCTGCATCGAGTATCCGGAAAACCGGAGGTGGTGCCATGAAATGCTGGAAGTTGTTTTTGATAGGCGTTGTATCGGGTTTTGTGCTGCTGTTGGCCATGGGAGCGGGATATCAATGGGCCGGGACCCCGGGTTTCTGCGGGTCCTGTCACAGCATGGAGCGCGTGCAGCGAACATGGCAGACAAGCAATCATCAACAGTTTGCCTGTATTGAATGCCATCTTCCCCATCAGAGTTTTGCAAAAAGTTTTGGCTACAAGGCAAAAGCAGGTATGCGCGATGTAGTCGATGAATTTGGCAGAAATTACAGCATAGCGACGCCTTTATCAGCCGAAGCGAACAAAATACTGCAGGACAATTGTCTCCGATGCCATTCTTCGACTGTTGCCAACACCCGAATGACGCGCGGGGAAGCGCAGTGTATACAGTGTCACAGGGAATTGGTTCATGGGCGCGGAGAGCCGAAAGGGGTGTCGCGTGTTGAGTAGGAAACTGAAATTTTTTGTTGCAGTGGCGTTGGCAGTCGTTGTGGTGTTTGGAATCGTTGTGGTCAGGACCTTTGTGCAAAAGCCACAAGAGGCGGTAACCATACGTCCAATACCCGCCGGCGAATATGATCCGGCGGTATGGGGTAAATCCTACCCTCTGCAATACGCCAGTTATTTGAAAAATCGCGGGATGTCTCCTTCCCCGACCGGATACGGCGGCAGCGAAAAAGTGCAGAAATCGATTCAACAGCCGGAAATATTGGCGAATTTCAAAGGGTATCCCTTCAGTCTTGATTATACAGAAGATCGGGGGCATCCGTATGCGTTGGAAGATCTGAAGGATACAAAACGAATCGGCCCTGCCAGCGTAGGCGCCTGTATTACATGTAAAACGCCGCAGGTCGAAGGTTTTTTTCGCGACATGGGGTGGGGATATGCCAAAGTACCATTGTCTGAGTTGATTCAAAAGACAAAGCACCCGGTAGTGTGCGGGAACTGCCATGACCCGGCCACGATGGATCTGCGGGTAATTAACCCGGCTTTCATTGAGGCGATGAACCGGCGGGGAGTCGACGTAAAGAAGGCTCCACGGGAAGAGATGCGGAGTTATGTGTGTGGACAGTGCCATGCAGAGTATTATTTTGAACCGGGTACCAGCCGGGTGGTTTTACCCTGGGACAGAGGGATGACTCCGCAGGCTATGTATGATTACTATGCAACCAAGCCTAACGGATTTGCGCAGGACTGGCAGCATCCGGATTCGAAGGCGTCAATGTTGAAGTCCCAGCATCCGGATTTTGAAACCTGGAGCCAGGGTACGCATGGAAAGGCTGGTGTTTCCTGCGCTGACTGTCATATGCCGTTCATGCGTGAAAAAGGACAGAAATATTCATCACATTGGGTGACAAGCCCGTTGAAGCATCTTCAGGCTTCCTGCAGAACATGCCACACGCAGGATGAAGCATGGTTGTTCGAACGGGTCAAATCTACGCAGGATCAGACGTGGCAACTTCTGCACACTGCTGGATTGACGATTGCCAAGGCGCATGAGGCAACAGGCAAGGCATCGTCCCTGACAACGTCAGATCTTGCAGAGCTGGCGAAGGCCAGGGAATTGATCCGCAAAGCACAATGGTATTGGGACATGGTGGCAGCGGAAAACAGTATGGGGGTCCACAATCCGACAGGCAGCCTGAACATACTCGGTCAGTCCATCGATTTGGCTCATCAGGCTATCGATAGCGCGAACAAGGCGGCCGGCAGTATGCTTCGATGAGGGTTTTCTTAATACTGCCATCGACTCCTTTTGGTCGGAGCGGTGGCAGTTTTTTTATGCGGGAGATTTCTGATAAAAACGGAATTGGTGTCTGATACGAGTTATTGGGGTATACTTTCGGCTTGAATTTCGGTTTATGCTTGCGTTTTTGGTTTATTGTGTTAGAGAATCTGAAAACCAGCAATTTTGCAGTGTTTTCAGCAGGGCAAGGAGATCCGTTTGGAGATCCGGCAGGGAGAAGGCTTTTTTGGCAGAATGATTACTAAGGAAAAGTTGGTTGGGGCTTACGAATGTTTGTATGGAGGAAAGCAAAATGAAAACAATGAAACCATGGGGCTGTTTTGTACTTTGTTGCTTGTTGTTGCTGCCCTGCTCAGGTGTTTTTGCGCAAACACAGACAATGCGTTATGAAATTGCCGACGCACATACTCATTATACGGACTGGTTTCAGAACACGGAAGGTATTGAATCCTTTCTGGAAAGTCTGGACGCTGCAAAAGTAAGTGATGCAGTGTTGTTTGGCATTCCGTTGCGAAAAATGTGGACTCCGGAAAACGGCCTGGACAAAGACAGTGCCAGAAAATACGACGACTCCCGCCGGGTGTGGGCAGCAGAAACAGACTATATAGTTGCCGCTGCATTCAGCAAGGCAACGCCGGAGCAGCAAAAACGGCTCCATCCATTTCTTTGCGGAATTAACGGAAACGACATGCTGGCGTTGGATCATGTCAAACGTGTGATTCAGCTATATCCGGGAATGTGGAAGGGAATCGGGGAGATTTTTTCCCATCACGATATTGTTTCCTGGACGACGTACGGAGAGGTTCCCCGGCCTGATTCGGAAGCATACGATATGGTGTACAAATTTGCTGCAAAATATAAAATGCCGGTGAATATTCACAGCAATATCACCTCCAGCGCGTCGGCGTCTTCTCCGCTTCCTCTATTTAAAAATCAGATGGAGAACGCGATGCGGAAAAACCCTGAAACAACATTTATCTGGGCGCACGTCGGAATATCCAACAGTCTGCATGTCGACAATTTGCCGGAAATTGCGGCAGAGCTGCTGGACACATATCCTAATTTGTATTTTGACCTTTCCTGGCTGGTATATGACAATGAAATTGCAAAAAATGGCGAATTGAGCCAGACATGGGTCGCTCTGATCGAAAAATATCCGGATAGGTTTATGATCGGCAGTGATTTTGTGGGACATTTTAAACCGGTTGAGGCGTATCGAAAAGAGATTCGCAAATATGACCTGCTGTTGAATGCATTGAAACCGACAACTGCAGTCAAGGTGGCTCGTGAGAATTTTTTGCGTCTGCTGCCGTCAAAAGGCGTTGTACTGCAACCGGAAGACAGAATCGCTCTCTGAAATCATCAGATAAATGGAGGGGCAACACAATGAAAGTTCTTGCGATCGTGGCGTCGGCACGCAAAACCGGCAACTCGGAGATTCTTGCGAAAGAGATGTTGGCTTCACTGCCGGACTCAGTTGAAAAGAGGATGATTTGTCTGGCGGAATTGAACATTGAGCCATGCCGCGCATGTTACGCCTGTTTACCAACCGGATCCGACTGCGTGATTCAGGATGATTTTTCTTCATTTCTGCGACAGCTCCGGGCAGCTGATGCAGTGATTCTCTCTTCCCCGGTTTATTTTCTTGGGATGCATACACGTCTCAAACTGATATGTGACCGTCTTATTTCTGTTTTTAATGAAGCGGACAAGTATGCGGGAAGACGTTGCGTCGTGTCTGTGCCATACGGTGTCGCAGGGTGGCAGGGATATGGTGTGGAGGCTACGGTGAGTTTTGCCCGGTTTTTGCATCTGGATGTGGTTGGAGTTTTGCCTGTGCATGCTGCAAATCCGGGAGAAGCGGTGCGATCGGAAGTCCTGAATGCAGCCAGGGGAATGGCTGAACGGCTCATTGTCGGCGAGGAAGAGAACTTTGCGGCTGATGTCAGCCAGGGCCTGGAGTCTGGAGACATAACCTGCGCATTTTGCGGCAGCGGTTTGGTACGATTGCGGAAGAATGGCGAAGTGCGTTGCGCAATTTGCGACGCCAGGGGTTTGGTCGATTTCGGCAGGGAAGAGGCTGGACCTAGCTGTCGATGGGAAGAACCGGCCCACTTTCGCTATTCGGGCGCCGGAATGAAAGAGCATGCAGAACGGCTCGAAAGCATCAAGAGGGATTTTATTTCCAGACGGCATGAACTTGCTGATTGCCGCGCTCCGTACCGCAAGCTTCAATGGTAGAACTTTTGCAGCTGTGACGTTTCACGAAATATCTTGAAAGCAAAGCCGTCCATTGGAGGACGGCTTTTTCCCCGGTCATGGCTGTGATAAAATAAACCGAAATGGATTTATGCATGGCACTGCGATTATTGAGGTAAAAACAGAAAGGAAAGGATGAAATCTCTGAATGTCAGACAAAAATGAAACCTTGGAAAACCAAGCTGCAAATACGAAAAAAACATGGAAAGAAAGAATTCCAACATTGATCGCCATCACAACCTTGATTCTTGCAGTCTGCGCCACACTGGCTTCTTTCAAGGCAGCCGGGTTCGGCAACAAAATGGTGCTTTCGCAAAGTCAGGCGTCTGACCAATGGGCGTACTATCAAGCAAAGAGCATCAAGGAAACCGCCTATCAGACGCAACGGGATGCAATGGAGCTGGCGCGTCAGTCTTTGACGTCAAACGATGCGGCCTATCGGGAGAAAATTGCGGCTTATGATAAAGAGGTTGCCCGCTACAAGAAAGAGAAAAATGAAATCATGGATGAAGCGAAGAAGCTGGAGGCTGCACGCGATAACTTCCAGATTCACAATAATCGTTTCGGGGAAGCCCTCATATTATTGCAGATAGGCATCCTGTTTTCTTCGCTGTCGACGATCAGCAAGAACCATGTGTACTGGTATGCTGGAGCGGTGAGCGGCATGGCCGGTGTTGCTGCTTTTGTCCGTGCGCTTATACTGGCGCCGTAGCTGCTTTCGGAATGTGGGGAGAGAATTCTCGGCAAAGGATGGGTGAAATGATTAGTCTGGATGGAAATTCGCTAACGATCGACGAAGTGATCCGCGTTGCCCGGAAATATGAAAAAGTTGCGATTGGTGAAGCTGGCTGCAGGCAAGTTGCAGTGAGCAGAGCCGTGGTCGAAAAACTGCTGGAGTCTGAGCAGCCGATTTATGGTATATCCACAGGATTTGGAAATCTCAGCACCATCTGGATATCACCGGCGGAAAGGGAAAAACTGCAACGGAATCTGATATTGAGCCATGCCGCCGGCGTTGGGGAATGCCTGCCGGAGGATGTTGTGCGCGCGGCCATGCTAATGAGGGCCAATTCTTTGGCAAAAGGGTATTCCGGAATCCGGCCGGAAACTTTGGAAATGCTGATTGCCCTGCTGAACCACAGGGTGTATCCGGCGGTGCCGTCCAAGGGCTCTGTCGGCGCAAGCGGCGATTTGTCGCCATTATCCCATGTTGCTCTCGTTTTGATGGGGGAAGGGAAAGCGTTTGTTGAAGGGAAAATCGTGCCGGGCAGGGAGGCTTTGGCCAGTGCCGGATTGCAGCCGATAGCTCTTGGAGGGAAAGAAGGACTGGCATTGATTAACGGAACGCAGATCATGACAGCCATTGGTGCGCTTGTCTGGTACGATGCTGCGAACCTGATGAAGGCCGCCGATATTGCGGCAGCCATGTCGCTGGAAGCGCTGCGGGGTACCCGGACCGCTTTTGACGAGCGTATCAGCCGGATACGTCCGCATCCGGGGCAGTTGGCAACTTGCAGAAACATGCTGCGACTGACTGCGAATAGCAACATAATGGCATCGCACGAGCATTGCGGAAAAGTACAGGATGCCTATTCGCTGCGTTGCATTCCTCAGGTTCACGGTGCGTCAAAGGATGCGTTGCAGCGGACTTTGGACACGTTGAATATTGAAATGAATTCAGCAACGGATAATCCTTTGATTTTGCCGGAAACAGGCGAAGTGATTTCCGGTGGCAATTTTCACGGACAGCCGGTGGCATTGGTCATGGACCATATGAAAATCGCTGTTGCAGAAATCGGCAGCATTGCCGAACGTCGCATCAACCGGATGCTTGATGCCCATCTCAGCGATTTGCCGCCATTTCTGACAGCATATCCAGGAGTTGACTCCGGACTGATGATTACGCAATATACGGCTGCGGCCCTGGTGTCGGAAAACAAAGTGCTGGCTCATCCGGCTTGTGTGGACTCGATTCCAACCTCGGCGAATCAGGAAGACCATGTCAGTATGGGTACGATTGCTGCCAGACAGGCAAGGGAAATCCTCGAAAATGTAAGATATGTTGTGGCGATTGAAATGCTGGTTGCAGCCCAGGGGCTGGATTTTCTGCGGCCGCTTGAGCCGGGAGTCGGAGTTTGTGCGGCGTATCAGACGATCCGGCGGGAGATTCCGCATCTGGAAGAAGACCGGGTACCGGCAGAAGATATTGCGATTGTATATAAAATGTTGGTTGAAGGGGACATCGTGGAGGCTGCTGAGCGTGCGACAGGCGAGCTGAATGCCTGAACTCCGGTTGTTGTAAATTCTTACAATTTTTCATGCATGAGGTGTAACGAGTGGCTGATTTTCTGGAAACCCTGATCGAAGCGCTGCCTTTTATCGCACGCATTACAGGCGGATATGCGACAGTGACGGACAGGGACGGTGTCCGCATACGGACGTATGATTCCGAGGGGCAGGAAATAGTGGAGTGGCGGGGAACGGTCTTTGAGCTGGCGAGGGAAGTTGGTCAGAACGGCCAGGTCCGGATCGGGCCTTCCCAGATCATTGCCGATGCCGAGGCTTGGGCATTGCCGCTGGGTGAATATGTGATCGCCTCCAGCAATCTGGAAAGAGTGATGAGGGAGAAGGAGCTGCTTGAATCCTTGAAGTCGGCACTACCTTTTATTGCAAGGGTTGCCGGGGGGGAAGCCGTACTGTTCGACGAGGAAGGAAAACGCACTGCCAGTGTCGGATATGATGGGCAACCCAATACAAACTTTATCGGGCGAGTCAGTAAAGCTGCTCAAAAAGCCATGAAAACGGGTCGCCCGGTGATTGGGGAATCCATGTCGGCAAATGGTGCAATTGGTGTGAGGATTCCCATCACTCATAGTTTTGGTCTGGGGTTCAATAATGAGCATGGCGTGATGCGGCAGCAGAAATTGATGGAGGAAGTAAAAAAATTTCAGTACGCACGCTATAATTTCACAGACATTGTCGGGAACAGCGAAGCGATTCAAAAAGTGAAAAGCATGGCCAGTTTTGTAGCAAATGGCATATCATCGATATTGATTCTGGGAGAAACCGGAACAGGAAAAGAGATGTTTGCCCAGTCCATCCATAATTGTAGCGAACGGCGCAGTAAACCTTTTATTGCGGTCAACTGCGGAGCTTTGCCGGCATCGATAATCGAAAGTTATCTGTTCGGTTATGTTGAGGGAGCGTTTACGGGAGCCAAAAAGAGCGGCAGTCCGGGCGCTTTTGAGCAGGCAAACGGCGGAACCATTTTTCTCGACGAGCTTGGGGAAATGGATTTCAATTTACAGAGCAAATTGCTTAGAGTGCTGCAAGAACGGGAAGTAACGAGGATTGGCGGTTCAAAGCCGCTGCACATCGATGTACGGGTTATCGCTTCAACAAACCGTGATTTGAGTGAAATGGTTACGGCGAACAAATTTCGCCAGGATCTATATTACAGGCTCAATGTTGTACAGCTGAAAATCCCGCCTCTGCGGGAACGGACCGAAGATATTCCGGCTCTGGTCAAGGGAATGATTGACCGATTTAACAATATGCTTGGCAAATTTGTCGTGGGGATATCCGAAGAATGTATCGCCAAACTTTGTGAACACAAATGGCCGGGCAATGTGCGGGAATTGCAGAATTGCGTCGAATATGCCATGAACATTATCGGCATCAATGATAGTGTTATCGAAGTGGAGCATTTGCCGCATAATATACAAAGTATCGTTCAAAACGGCAAAATTCAGACTGTCGGTACGTTGGCGGAAACGGTATTGCTGGCGGAAAAAGAGGCCATCCTAAAAGCGCTGGCATTCACCGGCCATGCGAAAAAGGAGACGGCCAGGCTCCTTGGCATCAGTACGACCACGCTATGGCGCAAAATGATTGAAACCGGCATTGAAAATGCGCCTCCGCTTCCGGAAAAATGATCGTGGGAAAACTGCCGGTACAATGAGTTGACAGGAGTGGATACGGGTGAAAGACAACAAGACTTCCCAATCAGCGGTGCTTTATGATGCCAATGTTCATAAAACAATTCCGCGGTACCATACTTTCCATGATGAGACGATTGAACTGATCCGAATTTTGAGACCGGCTCCGGCGGCATGGCTGGATACCGGCTGCGGTACAGGAACACTCATCGCAAAAGCAGCAGGTTGCTTTCCTGGAGTGAAATTTGTCGCAGCGGATCCGTCATCGGCGATGCTGGAGCAGGCCAGGGAAAAGTTGGCCGGATTGGCGGTGGAATATGTGGAGGCCGGCACCGAGGCGTTTGCCGTGAAGAACAGATTTGATGTCATTACTGCAATAATGTCGCACCACTACTTGAATTTCCCAGAGAGGGATACGGCAACGAAAAATTGCTTTGATGCACTGAACGAGGGGGGAGTGTATGTCACATTTGAAACCATACGGCCTTTTTCGGAACGCGGTACTGAAGTAGGGCTGCAAAGGTGGCGTACACATCAACTGTCAAACGGCAAAGCGCCTGAAGAAGTCGATAAGCATATCAGCCGTTATGGTATGGAATTATTGCCGATCTCGATTGATAATCATCTCGAATTGCTTCGCCGGGCAGGTTTTTCCACTGTGGAAATCTTGTGGGTATCTGGTTTACAGGCAGGGTTCTACGCTGTCAAATAGCCGGAACGTGAGCGTGCTATTGACAAAAAGACGGTACTCGTGATAATGTTCGAAATTATAACAGTGGCAATGGAGCCGCCGCAAATGCGGTGGCTTTTGCTTTTTATTTTGCGAACCGATGGCGAAAATGTGCTGAGGGGAATTGTCTGATGCATCGGCACGATTCTTGCAATAAATCTTGCTGAAACAAAATTTTGTAAAACGGCTACCGGAGATGGAGGCGATCTCCAATCTGGATTTTTTGAAAACAGGGGGGAAGTTGATACAATGGCAACGTCGGAAGAAATTCTGGAAAGGTTGGTCCATGCACTACCGCTTATTCAGGGGGCTTTGCACGAAGATACAGGGGTTACTTTGACGAACCGGGAAAATTTTTTGTTCTACAAAGCAGGAAAAAATTTGGACCTAAAGGTTCCGCCCAATGCACAGGTAAAGCCGGGCAGCGGAGTGCACAGGGCCATGCAGGAACGACGGCGCGTGGCGCTGCGCTTTGACAGCACGTTATATGGATTGCCTTACACATCTGTAGCGATTCCGGTTTATGATGAATCGCATGAAGTGATCGGAGCCATTGCCATTACTCAACCTGTGGAACTGCAGGAAAGCATCAAGCGGATGTCCGGCGGATTGTTGGACAATATCAGCGCTTTGGCTGCTACGAGCGAAGAGATTTCCGCCCAGACGGAAGAGATTGCGGCGTCCAGCCGTGTATTGACGGATATGGCGCATGAGTCACAAAAAAGAGCACAACAAACCGACCAAGTGTTGGGGTTGATTCGGAACATTGCCAGTCAGACAAATCTTTTGGGTTTGAATGCTGCTATTGAGGCAGCCCGTGTCGGGGAGCAAGGCCGCGGATTCGGCGTTGTTGCGGAGGAAATAAGAAAATTGGCTGGAACCAGCGCCCAGTCAATCAGCGAAGTGACTTCAATTATTGCAGCGATTCGTAAAGACAGCGAGGCCACTTACAGCCAGATGAATGAAATGCAGAGTGCAATCGGACAAATTGCCACTGCCGTTAGCCAAATTGCTGAAACAGTGCAAAAAATAACACAAAATGCATCGCAACTGGATAAGATTGCGGAAGCAATGAATGGGCAAGAATAGTATTATTTCAAAAATGAAATGCGAAGGAATATTTTAAAGGAAATAAAGAATGCAAAAATAAGCTTTGGTTGATTCTTTTTCTGCAAAACTCGAGAATGAAGATTTGCTGCTGCAAATATGTGAGGGGCAAAAAGCAGGAATAATGCAGGTAGTGATGAAGAAGACCATTGTGATTATTGCTGTGTTTCTCTTTCCTCAGGGATAAATTCGGTGCGTTGCAATAATGAAATGCGCATTTCTGTTTTGAAATGAAAATGATAAGTTGACCGCTGAAAATTGATGAAAAAATAAGTGGAATTCCAACCTTGCAATACAATCATACGGCGGACGAATGGCAATGAAGCCTGGCAAGAGATCTTGCGGGCTTTTTTGTTTGGAAGGCATATTGGCACGGCTCTTGCATTGGTCTATAAAACGGAGGTGTGCACGTTGAATGTTGAAATAACTTGTAGGATTAATGGCAAAGAAATTAACATGACGGTTCGGCCTGAAATGCTGTTGGTGGATTTCCTGCGTGATGAACTTGGTTTGACAGGAACGAAGAGAGGCTGCGGGATCGGTGAATGTGGCGCTTGCACGGTCATAATGGATGGACGCACAGTGGCATCTTGTATTGTTCCTGCCGCTTCGATCGACGGTTCGGATATTTTAACGGTGGAAGGGCTGTCTGACGGAGAAAAACTCCATGTCCTTCAGCAGGCTTTCATCGACCATGGCGCAGTACAGTGCGGTTTTTGCACACCTGGGATGCTCTTGTCGGCAAAGGCTTTATTGGACAAAAATCCAAAACCGACACGGGAAGAGATCCGAGTGGCCATCTCTGGCAATGCATGCCGCTGTACAGGCTATACCAAAATTGTTGATGCGGTAGAATCAGTGGCAAAACTGGGAGGTGACGTTTGATGAACAATGCCGGCATTGGCAGTTCGGTTTTGAAGTCGGATGCGCTTGCCAAGGTGACGGGGCAGGCGTTATTCGCTGCTGACATGAAACGTCCGGGCATGTTGTTTTGCAAAGTGGTTCGCAACGAAAGCAAAATCGCGCATGCCGTGATCGAAGGGATAGATGTGGCGGAAGCAGCGGCAACTCCTGGGGTTGTGGCAGTTTTTACGGCAAAAGACATTCCTGGAACGAACGGCGTCGGCATCATCCTGAAGGATGAACCGGTGCTCGCGGGGGAAAAAGTCCGTCGCCATGGCGACGCATTGGCTCTTGTCGTGGCTGAAACAGAAGAGATAGCAATTGCAGCAGGCAAGAAGGTTCGTGCCACATTGAAAGAACTGCCGGCGTATTTTGATCCCATAGCTGCGATGGCTCCTGACGCAGTCAAGATTCACGGATCATCCAATGTGCTGACCCTGCGCAAGGTTCGCAAGGGGGATGTAGAGGCGGCTTTTGCTGCTTCAAAGGTGATCATTGAAAGACGGTACACTACGCAGACGATTGAGCATGCCTATATAGAACCGGAAGCGGGATTGGCCGAATACGACGGCAGAATGGTGACGGTTTGGGTTTCAACGCAGAACGCACATTTTGACCGCAAAGAAGTGGCTCGCAACCTGGGGCTGGGAGTACATCAGGTTCGAATCGTTCAGGCTGTCACCGGCGGCGGGTTTGGCGGCAAACTTGATATTTCGGTGCAATGTTATCTGGCCCTGGCAGCTTACAAAACCGGGCGCCCGGTGAAAATGGTCTGGCAACGGGAAGAATCCATGATTGCATCAGCCAAGCGGCATCCGTACCTGATCGATTACAAGACAGGCGCCGATGCGGACGGCAGGTTGCTGGCCGTGAAAGCAAATATCATTGGCGACTCAGGTGCCTACGCGTCTTATGGGCCGGCTGTGCTGACAAGGGCCGCGGTTCATGCTACCGGTCCCTATGAAGTGCCCAATGTCCATGTGGACGCATATGCCGTATACACAAATAACCCCCAGGCCGGAGCCATGCGTGGCTTTGGCGTGCCGCAGATGGCTTTTGCGCATGAGACGCAGATGGATCTTCTGGCGGAAGAACTGGGCCTCTCCCCCTTCGAAGTTCGCAGGAGGAATGTATTGCGTCCGGGGGGGACGACTGCGACGGGCCAAGTGCTGGAACATAGTGTGGGCATCGGAATGACGCTGGAACAAGCCTGTAAGGAAGCAGAAAAATTGTTCCGCACGGGGGTACTGTAAATGAAGAAACGTGGTACAGGAATCGGTTGCATGTGGTATGGCATCGGCAATACGGGGCTTCCCAATCCGGCAGCGGCGTTTGTCGAATGGCTGGATGACGGGACGGCCAATTTGCTCGTCGGATGCGCGGATATAGGACAGGGATCGGATACCGCACTTGCCCAGATTGTGGCGGAAGAGCTCGGCATCAGTGCTGAAAACGTCATGGTCACCTCGGCTGACACGATGGTCACCCCTGAAGGCGGCGCTACAAGCGCCAGCCGACAGACTTACATTTCCGGCAACGCAGCACGCCTGGCGGCCAAGGAAGCCAAGCAGGTGGCGATTGCGGAAGCGAAAGAGATGTTGAAAACAACCGGCAATGTTGATTTTTCCCGTGGGTTCGTCTTGGTAGACGGAAAACCGGGAGAGCTTTCTGTGAAAGAAGTATTGGGCAGCTGTCGCATGAAGGGAAAACTCACGCTGGGACACGGGTGGTTCAATCCGGCGACAACAGGACTGGATACTGCCACGGGTGTAGGTTCGCCTTACGGAACATACGCTTTTGCCACGCAGGTGGCTGAAGTGGAAGTGGATACGGAAACCGGAAAAGTCGAAGTTCTTCGCCTCGTAGCTTCCCATGACGTTGGAAAGGCCATCAATCCCCAACTGGTCCAGGCGCAGATCGAGGGTGGCAGTGTCATGGGGGTCGGCTATGCCTTACTTGAGGAGATTAACGTTTCTGGCGGCCGCATTACAAATCCCAACTTTGATGCGTATCTTTTGCCCACTGCACTGGATACGCCTGAGATTTATTCGTTTATCGTCGAAGATCACGAACCCACCGGCCCTTTCGGGGCGAAAGGCGTCGGGGAACCTGCTCTGATTCCAACTGCGGCGGCGATTGCCAATGCCGTGTACGACGCAATCGGTGTCAGAATCTATTCCCTGCCGATTTCTCCGGAACGGGTGCTCCAGGCGCTGGCAGAGAAAAAGAATGAGCAAAAGCCTGGCAACTGCAGTGGACCGGTATATGCGATTTGTTCAATCGGTGTGGAAGAAAGCAAGCCCTAATATCCGGGAGGCAGATTCCCGGCAATCATGATAAGGAGAGTGACACAAATGGCAAACCTAGTAATTACCAACATCGGCACAATTGTTTCAGGGGACATCGATTCTCCGATTCTCCAGGGTAACACCATCGTTATCAAAGACGGAAAAATTGATGCCGTGGGAAATGCGGAACTGGTAGACGCTCTCAAAAAAGAATCGGTCGAATTCAAAACCATTGACGCAGGTGGTATGACAGTGACCCCGGGTCTGATTGATTCGCATGTTCATCCGGTCATCGGCGACTATACACCGAGGCAAAAGATGTCGGATTTTATCGACAGTTCCATTCATGGAGGCGTGACTTCGATGATCTCCGCAGGGGAATGTCATACGCCGGGCCGTCCGACGGATCCGGCCGGTGTAAAAGCTCTGGCCATTCTGGCGAAAAAATCATTCGCAAATCTTAAGCCGGGCGGTGTGAAAGTTCATGCCGGCTCCGTGATTCTTGAAAAAGGGCTGACGGAAGCTGATTTTGCTGAGATGGCGGCAGCGGGTGTCAATATCGTCGGCGAGGTGGGCCTGGGTTCGGTAAAGAAGCCTGAAGATGCTGCGCCCATGGTGGCCTGGGCCAAGAAGCACAATATGAAAGTCATGATGCACACGGGCGGCACTTCGATTCCAGGTAGCTCCACAGTATCTGCAGATGACGTGATCAAAACGGACCCGGACGTAGTATCTCACATCAATGGCGGCCCTACGGCGGTTTCATTGAAAGAGGTCGACAGGTTGCTTGACGAGACGCAGTTTGCATTGGAGATCGTACAGTGCGGCAACCCGAAAGTGGCTGACTATGTGGCGCGCAAAGCGGCTGCCAAGAACCAGATGCATCGGATTATTTTCGGCAACGATGCTCCTTCCGGCACCGGCGTGATTCCTCTGGGGATTCTTCGAAACATCTGCCAGATTGCCAGCATATCTGAGATTCCTGCAGAAAAAGCCATTGCGATGGCTTCGGGAAACACTGCCCGTACTTATGGATTGAACACCGGAGTGATTGCGCCGGGAAAAGACGCGGATCTTGTGATTTTGGACACACCGATGGGCTCGGTCGGCAAGAATGCGCTGGAAGCGATTGAAGCCGGAGATTTGCCTGGAGTCGCGTTGGTACTTGTTGATGGAGTGATCAAGGTAAACAAGAGCCGCAATACTCCGCCGACAGTGGGAAAAGTAACGGGTGCCTAAGGAAACGGGAGGTTTGGAACAATGATCATTGTCAAGAAGGAACTCTGCAAGGCCTGCGGCTTATGTGTCAAGAACTGTCCGGCAAGCGCGGTCAAAGTCATAGACAAATTGGCCGTGGTGCAGGAGAATTGCGTCAGTTGCGGCGTCTGCGTCCGTGTCTGCCCTTTTCAGGCAATCATGCGCGAAGTGGAAATTGCTGCAGGCGCAGTTTCTTGCCGTTCATGCCCGGTCCAATGCGAAATCAAGGCAGGGTTTGAAGGTGCATGCAAACGCTATAGCAACATCAACGGAAAATTGGTGCGAAACCGTGAACTGGTACTGGAAAATACCCGGTCTCAGGTGCCGGACCGGACAATCCCGGATAAGCCTCTGATTACTGCCGTAGGTGCGGGTACAGAGTATCCCTGCTGCCGTCCGGCCCCTCATATTGTCGGTGAGACGATCGACGGCATCGATGTGGTGACCGTAGTGACGGAAGCTCCGCTCAGTTACAGCGGTATCAAGGTAAAGATTGACGCCAACCGCCACATCGGCGAAGAAGGCGCGAAGATATTCAGGGACGGTGCGCTCGTCGGCATGGTGGACACCGAAGAGTATGGATCAAAGATGATTTACATCGGCGGAGCGAATATTCTGAGCGGGAAGAATGGATTTGCCGCGGCCCGGACCATTGTCGAACTGGCGAATGAAGAACGAGTGACACTGCAGGTCGAAAAAGGAAGCAAGCTGGAACTGCAGGTCGGTCACGCACCAATCATTGACGGTGTTGCCGAAAAGAAAATGCGTGTTGGTTGCGGCAGTGCAACCGTCGGTATGTTTGCACGTATCATGAGTCAGGCAGTGGATGAAGCCATCGTGCTGGACCATCATGTTATTGGACTTCTGTCGGAACACCGGGCGGGTGAAGAGGTTGGAATGCGCTGGAGCGGCGTTGTTCCAAACGGCAGAAAAAGTACAAGGGGTAGATATTTCGGGGAGCATGGGCATGGTTGGGGCGGCACTCATATCGAAAAGCCTCTGGATGCAGTCAAGTCTGTAGATATGAGCATCGCCAGACAGGGCATGAAAATATTGGTTACCGAAACTACCGGGCAAAAAGGCGCATTGCTGGAAGTGCAAGCGGATGGCAGTGTGCGCGAGATTCCGATGACTCCGGATGCTCAGGCCGCTGTCAACATGATTGTCGACAATTGTGAGGAAGCCAGGGTATCTGCCGTTTATGTCGGCGGAACCGGCGGCAGTGCGAGAGCAGGCGTGACGACCTATCCCATCAAGCTTTCACGCGCCGTGCATGCAGGGGAAGCAAAGTTGACAATCGGCGGGGCCATGGCCTACATCCTTCCGGGAGGCGGCATAAATTTTCTGGTGGATGTGGAAAAAGTGGAACCGAAGGCTTTTACCTGGGTTCCGACTCCTGCAACAGTAGCGCCGGTTGAATATACGATGACCCGCCGCAAATATGAAGAAATCGGTGGACATGTCGAGTCCATCAAACCCCTCTCCACGCTCAAAAAGGCGAACAAAAAATGATCAGGGAATTGGGGCCGGGCAAGGTTGCGCTTGATTTTGGTCCTACCCAGATGAATATTCATGTTTCCGGCGACAATGCCGGTACCGGCATTGCGAAAGAAGCAGCGGATTACGCAATAAAGCTGGTTACGGAACTGGCGGGTTTTAAAACGATTGCAGCCAGGCCGCAAAGCGAAATCGGCACGCTGGAGGATCTGCCTGTCGTGCTCCAGAGAATGATCGAGTCTGTCAGAAAAACCGGGGATACGGATCTGACCCCCATGGCTGCAGTTGCCGGAACTCTATCGGACATGACTGCAGACTGGCTTTTTGCCAGAGGCGTCTCGAAGGTTATCGTCAACAATGGCGGCGATATTGCGATAAGACTCTCGGGAGAACAACGAGCCACGGTTGGCATTGCACCGGCCTTGGGCATGCCGCCGACCCACGTTCTGCATATCGGTGCAGCCGATGGCATCGGCGGTGTGACAACAAGCGGTTCAGGCGGACGAAGTTTCACCAAAGGAATTGCCACCGCCGCCACCGTTGCGGCAAAAACGGCGTCGATAGCCGACGCCTGCGCCACAAGCATCGGCAACGCAACCTTTTCTCCCCATCCATCCATCCGCATGGCTAGAGCGGAAGAAATCGATCCATTGACTGACATCGCAGGGCACTGGGTGGTTCGGGACGTGGGAGAACTGCCGCAGGAAACGGTTCAGGCAGCTCTTGAAAACGGATGGATGAGGGCAAAAAGCTATTTGGACAGAGGGATCATCAAAGGATGCGTTATCTTTATCGGACAAGCTGGAGTGGTGCTGCCGGAAGGGCTAGTGACTCCCTTGCCGTAAAAATTAAGAGGAGGGTATATTATGGAACTGGAAATTCGTAAGATTGTAACTGTTGTGGAAGAAACCTGCAAGGAAGCCGGACGCAAACTGGAAAAACCGACGCGCAAAGCTGCGGCGATGGCTGTTGTTGCCAATCCGTATGCGGGGCAATATGTGGAAGACCTGAATCCGCTGATTGATGCCTGCCTGCCGCTCGGAGAGCTCTTGACCAAACGTGCAGTGGAAGCATTGGGCATTGCGCCTGAAAAAGTAGAAAGCTATGGCAAGGCGGCTATCGTAGGCATAAATGGCGAACTGGAGCATGCCGCGGCGCTGCTGCATCCCAAACTCGGGACACCGATCCGCGATAATGTCGGCGGAGGAAAGGCAATTCTGCCTTCAACCAAAAAAGTCGGTGGACCAGGAACGGCGATCGATGTATCACTCGGATTCAAAAACGCCGCATACGTGCGGACTCACTTCGATGCAATGGAAGTACGGATTGCCGATGCTCCACGGGACAATGAAATTGTCCTTATCGTTGCTGTGACTGATTCGGGCCGTCCGCTGGCGCGTGTGGGCGGATTGACTGTGGATCAGGTCAAAGGCGAAGACGGATTGCGCTAAACAAAAAATATAGTTGCTAGAACAAGGAAATTCCTTGTTCTAGCAAAATTGGGGGGAAGAAAGGTGCGTATCGGATTTATCGGTATCGGAGCCATGGGAAAACCGATGGCGCTGAACCTTCTAAAGGCTGGCCATGAACTGTATGTTTTTGATGTCGTGGCAGCTGCGGTGGCAGACATGGTTGCTCAGGGGGGGCAGGCATGCACGTCGCCCAAAGAGCTTGCGCAGAAGACGGAAGCAGTTATTACAATGCTGCCCAATGCCAAGATTGTGGAAAGTACACTGACAGGTGAAAACGGGCTTTTAGCCGGCTCACGTCCCGGACAGGTTTTCATCGACATGAGCAGTGTCTCCGCTGGCAGTACGAAACTGATGGCCAAACTCGCCGGTGAAAAAGGGGTCGGCTATGTGGATGCACCGGTAAGCGGCGGGGTGGCTGGCGCTACGGCTGGAACACTGACCATCATGGTTGGGGGAAGTGTGGATGACGTTGCGAAAGTACAACCCATACTGCAGGCTATGGGGAAAAACATCCACCATGTCGGAGAAGTGGGTGCGGGTGATTCCATCAAGGTCGTCAACAATCTGCTGCTCGGGATCAATATGGCAGCGGTTGCTGAAGCGTTGGTGCTCGGAGTGAAATCCGGCCTGTCGCCCCAGGTCATGCTTGATATCATCAAGGGGAGCTCCGGCCGAAGTTATGCGTTGGAGGCGAAGACTCCGGGCTTTATCCTGAAAAATAATTTTGCAGCCGGATTTGCCATCGACCTGCAGTACAAGGATCTGGAACTGGCGGCCGAAACGGCAAAAAGTCTGGGAATGCCGCTTCCGCTGGGATCCATGGCGCAACAGATTTTTGAAATGGCCAGGGCCAAGGGACTGGGGCGCGAGGATATTTCAGCAGTGATCAAGGTGTGGGAAGAACTGGTCGGCGTGCAAGTGAGGGAATAGAAGGTAGGTGCAGGGGATGGAGAAGATATATAAGGAATTAAAAGAAAAGAATTTGTTGCCGGGCCAGCTGACTATCGGTGACTGTATTGGTGTGGCCAAAACAGTCGGAACGAGTGTTGGTGAAGTGATCATTGCCGAAGCGATGGAAGTCGGCAAAATGACCCGGCAGGAAGTGCTGTCGGCCGTGATGGCAAGTTTTTCTCACAATCTGTATGCGATAGAAATCGGTACAACAACTGGTTCCAGCTTTCTGATGGGCAACGCGGGGCGGGAACTGACACAGGGAGCTGCCCCGCAGATTGTGGAAGATACTTTCCTGAACAAGGTGCTGGGATTTACGATTGGGGCACAGGTGGGAAACCATTCGGTCGGTTTGCAGCCTTGCGCCGGAACTGGCGATTCCTGTACGTATTCGGGTTTTGTCAAAGCCATGTTGGAAGAGGTGGCCGATCAGGAGCTGATTGCCCGTGTTGCGGCTGTCATGCTGAAAATCGGTACGATATTTCGCGTGGGTAAAACATCAACCGGCTGTAATATGGAAGGATTTGGTGCAGGTTCCGCTGCTTCTGCGGCAGCGTTCATCGAACTAGCCGGCGGTACACCGGAACAGATGGAGAAGGCCATTGTCCTGGCCTTGTCACCAACGATCGCGGTTCCTTGTACCCCCAGGGTCATGGTGGCCGGAATTTGCGCCACGCATATCGGCGGTGGCGTAATGATCGGCAAACTGGCGGCGCAGCTTGCGATGCATACCTCCATCCCCATCACCGTTCCTGCAGATGTGATGATCGCCATGGCGGCAGCCGTTCATCCGATATCCGCCAAACATGTGGTTCCCACAGTGATTCAGTACATGGAGCCTTTTTTCAAAACCAACCTGGCGGTAGAAGGCTATATTTCTCCGGAAATAAAGGCGGAGGAAAAGGAGCGGATCGATCAGACTATTGGTCATGCTCTTGCTGAAGCCCGAGAACTGGCCCGCAAATCCAACCCGATCGTCAAACCGTTCAGTGAGGCGGTTGTAGGCGGAAGCAGCCAAGCTGTCGGTTCCCCGACGAACGCGGCCCGGATTGCGCATTTCCTTGCCAAAGGCGAAGTGAAGAAAGTCAAAATCGAGCTGTATCCCGAATTATTTGCCAGACGCGGCATCAATGTGCCGGGCATCCTGATGGCGGCAATTTACGGCGCAGGGACGGATAACAGCAAACTGTATCGTGAAGTCATGGACAAAGTGAAGGCTGCGGGAATCGAAGTGGAAATCCTGCAGGCCAGCGAATCTCAGATGCAGCGGATTACCGTCGAAGCCAGTGAAAAGAACGGGATGGTGCAGACTCTCAATCGTGGCGGAGCCCGCCTGGTTCTGCAAAAAGCATCCGATTTGGCAGAAGCATTCCGGATTGCCAAGGACCTTGGCATTGAAACGGTCGAGTAGGAGGAACGGTCGTGAATTTTATAGAAAAATATCTGGCTGCTGCGGCCGGTCTTGAAAAGGTAAGTGTAGGGCAAGATTTGCGCTGCCGGGTGGATCTGGCACTCAGCCATGACGTTACTGCGCCGATAGCCATTCAACAATTCGAACAGATTGGCATCGACCATGTGTTTGATCCAGCCAAAGTGGTCCTGGTCATCGACCACATCTTTCCCGCATCGACCGTCCAGGCCCGGACTTCACATTGGATCATGAAAGATTTTGCAGCAAAATTCGGTGTCACACTGTATAGCAAAGGGGAAGGCGTCTGCCACCAGCTCCTGTCGGAGCGGCATCGTTTGCAACCGGGGCAGATTCTGGTGGGGGCAGACTCACACACTTGTACAGCCGGCGGTTACGGCGTGATCGGAATCCCTGTCGGATCGACGGAACTGGCTGCTGCGATGGCGACCGGTACAATCGACCTGGAAGTTCCACCTGTGGTCGAAGTCTTCATGACTGGCGCCCTGAATCCCGGCGTAAGCGGCAAGGACATCGTTCTGAGCCTGATCAAGCGTTTCGGCGTCGATGGGCTTACAGACAAGGCGGTTGTTTTTACTGGCCCGGGAATTACAGGAATTTCTACAGGGGAACGGATGACGATCTGTAATATGGGAATCGAGATGGGCGCAATGATTGCCTGCTTTGGAGAGGAAACCAAAGCGGAGGATGTTGCGGAAAGCATTCCGCTGGAGCTGGAAAAACTGGTTCCGCTTGCGGCCTGTCCGCATTCACCAGCCAATGTTCGCCCGGTTTCCGACCTGAAGGACGTATCGGTAACCCAGGTGGTGGTCGGCAGTTGTACGAACGGGAGACTGAACGACATGGAAAAAGTAGTCGATGTGCTCAGAAACCATAAAGTTCATCCCGATGTAAACTGTCTGATAATCCCCGCATCGAAAAACATACTGGATGCGATGGAAGAACAAGGCTGGTGCAAAATTTTGCGCGATGCCGGCGCTGTGGTGGCAAATCCCGGTTGTGGCCCGTGTTTTGGCGCTCATCAGGGATTGGGCACGGAACGCGACGTGATCGTATCCACCACGAATCGTAATTTCCCAGGACGAATGGGGCACCGGACCGCGAATATCTATCTTGCTTCACCCGCTACGGCAGCTGCATCGGCGGTGACCGGGAAAATTACCGAACCAGGTTCGCTGGCAGCCGGAGGTGATTTGAAATGAAGACAATCAAGGGTCGTGTATGGGTTTTTGACGACAATGTGGATACCGATCAGATACTGCCTGGCTATGCAATGGCCGAGGCTGCAGCTTCCCTGGGACGTTTTGCCATGGCTGGCAGCAAGATTCCGGATTTCTCCGGCAAGGTTCAAGCCGGTGACATTATTGTCGCAGGCAAAAACTTCGGCTGCGGTTCCAGTCGGGAGCAGGCGCCGGTTGCGCTGAAACTGGCAGGAGTCAGTCTGCTCATTGCTCCCTCTTTTGCCCGGATTTTTCGCCGGAATTCCATCAATATCGGATTGCCGGTGATGTTGGGAGATATTCGGGAGGAAGTCAAAACAGGAGATATTATCGAAGTGGATATTGAAAGCGGCGTTATTGTCGCTGCGGAGAGAAAACTGTCAGCTCAACCTCTGGCGCCCAATGTGCTGGCAACGGTGCGGGCCGGCGGCCTGATCAACCGTGTCCGCCAAGAACTGGGTATTGCAAACTGAACGATATACTGCAGGAGGAACCAAAATGCAAGAAAAAACCATGCGGATTATTACCGAGGACTATGACAGAGTAAAAGCATATTCGGAAACCTTTGCCGTTCCCATGCCGACCCTGGGCAAGGATGGATCGGTGGATGGTCTGCCGGCTCCATATCCGCGGGAAGTCTGCGGTGTCCAGCGCAGCGGCTACCGGATTTATGAACTGGCACAACAAGCTGAAAAAACAGGGATTCCTGTGCAGAATCCGATACTTGGGCGCAATACGGCGGAAGAAACCTATAAAGAATCGGTTGAAATGTATAATATGGCCGAAAAACTGGGCATCAAAATATTCCATTTTGTGCACTCGGAAGCTACGCGCCATATCGATCCCTTGAACGGACGAGAACTGATCGAACAGTCGCGCGGCAAGGGCGGCATTACGCCGATGGGTGAACGAAAACTGGTGGAACTGGGCGGAGGCTCGATTCATCCGATGCGGATCAATGCAACAGGGGATACTCCGCATCTTTCGATCATCAACGCCCTGCTGGCCGGATTTGACGGAACGGACATCGGACCGGTCATTCATGTGCACTTCGGCGGCCGAGGCATCCATGACTACAAGACCAAAGTGGTAAACGGATTCCGCGCCTTGGAAATTTGTGCCGAGCACAATATGTTCGTGCAAATTGAGTCGCACAAGCACTTGAATAATATCGGCGGAACGGATGGGATGGCTCTGGCCATGTGTCTGCTGGCAGAAGGCTTGGGCGTTCTTGCCGGTCTGCCTCCGGAACTGAGCGCAGTGCAGATGAATGTGACAGGATTGAACTTGCTCGGAGATCTCGCATCAATGCGTGCCTTCAAGGAAACCATGTGGAGCAAGAGCCTGATCGTAGTGCCGGAAACCTTCCAGAATCCTCCGGGCGACCTGATTGCTGAATCGGCGCACTTTGCCCGGATGGCGATTAGTGCAAAGCTTGGAGGCGCCCACTTCTACCGTCCGAAAGCAGCCGAGTCCGTGGGAATTCCCACTGGCGGCTCCATGGCAAAAGCGATCTGGGGAACACAAAACGTGTTCGAAAACACGGTGAAAGTGGAAATCCACGATCCGTACATCGAAGTCCGGAAAAATGAAATTCTTGATGAAGCCATGGCGGTGCTGGAAGGCGTTCTGGGCATCGGCCGTACGCTGGCGCCTGATGAAATCAACGAGAAATTCTGGCGCAAATATGACAAGGATGAACTGAGTGAAAAAATTGTCACTGCAGGCAAAGCCGGAATAATGGACTGCCCGCGCGCCGGCGGCTGGGATTTGAAACGCCATGTGCGAACGCACCGTGACAAAGACGGTATCAAACGATATGTTCCGGGTTTCACTCCGTTGGGCGTGGATTCCGCACGTATGGCGATCACGACGGAACCGGTGGAAGTGCCGGAAGTGAAAAAACCTACCCGCAAGCAAAAAATGGTGCTGGCGACAGTTGGCGCCGATGCTCACGTCATGGGAATCAACATGATCAAGGAAGCTTTCGAAAAAGCCGGCTACGAGGTGATTTACCTCCGCGGCATGAACCTGCCGGAAACAGTGGCGGAAGTAGCGGCTGAAGCCAAGGCCGAGATTATTGGCATTACGAACCTTCTCGGGATGGGCCGCGAATTGTTCCCGAGGGTGCAGAAACGTCTGCAGGAACTGGGGATGAGCGATAAGGTCCTGCTCATCGCTGGGGGCCGGATTGCCGAAAAAGAAGAAGAACATGCCTATTTTGAAGAAAAAATCGCCAAAGAAGGTCCGACTTTCCTCGGAGTGGAGAATTTCTTCGGGCCGGGCACCGATCCGGTCAAATGTGTCGAGTGGACCGCAAAAGCACTTGAAAGGAAGGGTCTGTAATGGGAGATATGCGTCGAATTCCCTGTGTAATTTTGCGTGGCGGCACAAGCAAAGGGATATATCTGAAATCCAACCATCTGCCTCAGGATAAAGAAGCGCGGGACAAAGTCATTCTGGAGATTTTTGGCAGTCCGGATGTCCGACAGATTGACGGATTGGCCGGCGCCGACCCATTGACAAGCAAAGTGGCAATCATTGGGCCGTCCACTCATCCCGGAGCCGATGTGGACTATACCTTTGGCCAGGTCAGCATCAACGCACCCTATATTGACTATTCCGGAAACTGCGGCAATATTTCGTCGGGGGTGGGGCCGTTTGCAATCGACGAAGGTTTTGTCGCTGCGACCGGTTCCATGACCACAGTTCGGATTCACAACACCAATACGGGAAAAATTCTGATTGCCGAAGTTCCGACGGAAGACGGTCTCGCAAAAGTAAACGGCGACTGCAAGATCGACGGAGTACCCGGTACCGGCGCCCAAATCATGATGGACTTTTCCGGCACGGCGGGTTCGGTGACAAACAAACTGCTGCCGACAGGCAATCCTGTTGATACCATCAACACCAGCGCCGGCCCTTTGCAAATTTCGATCGTGGATGTGTCCAATCCCTGCGTGTTTGTCAGAGCAAAAGATGTGGGCATGAAAGGCGGCGAGACGCCCCAGGAAGTCAACGGGAATCCGAAATTGCTGGGTCTCATGGAGGAAATCCGTGCCCAGGCCTGCGTGATGATCGGCATGGCGCCGGATGTGGCTACCGCCACAGCCAAGAGCCCGGCATTCCCAATGGTGGCCTATGTGTCCCCTGCGGCGGATTATGTTGATTTCACCACAGGCAAGACCATCAGCAAAGATCAGATCGATTTCATTTCCCGCATGATGTTCATGCAGGTGCTGCACAAAACCTACCCGGGAACCGGCACGGCATGTACCGGCGCAGCGGCGAAAATTCCGGGAACAATTGTCAACGAAGCAATCCCGCATATTGACTCCATCAAGATTATCCGCATCGGGCATCCGGCAGGAGTGATCGAGATTGAGGCCGCTTTTGAAAAAGGCGAGTTGTCAAGGGCTGCGTTTGCCCGAACGGCAAGGCGCATTATGGAAGGGTACGTCTACGTCAGAAATTCGTGATTCATACGGGGAGTGAAAAGACATGAAGGCAAACCTTCTCGTATATGATGTCGGCAGCACCTACACCAAACTGACCGCTTTCCAGCTGGAAAAAGGCGTTCTGGATTATGTTGGCCGTTCCCAGTCCCCGACGACGATTCAGGATATTGAAATCGGTGTGCAGTCCGCACGGAGTTCGCTCGCGGAACAAGGGTTTGAAATCAGCCGGGATGCTGCTGTGTTTTCTACCAGCAGCGCAGCCGGCGGCCTCAGAATGGTGGCTCTTGGTTATATGCCGCGGGTTACGGCAAAAGCTGCCAAAGAAGTGGCCATGAGCGCCGGGGCCCGGGTGCTGGAAATCGTCAGTTATGAAGATCCGCCGGAATATCGGCTGCAGGTACTTCGGGAAATCAAGCCGGATATCGTTCTCCTCGCTGGCGGCACGGATGGTGGCGATCAGGATTCCATGCTGGAAAATGCCCGGATCATCGTGCAATCAAAAATCAAGGCCGTCATCATCATTGCCGGGAATAAGGAAGCGCAGGGCGGAGTGGCGGAAATCCTGAAACAGGGCGGAGTGGGATATGTCCGCGTGCCAAACGTCATGCCAACAATCCATGAGCTGAAAGTGAAGCCCGCGCGGGAGGCAATCCATGAACAGTTCATCAAACAGATTACTTTGGCAAAAGGATTAAATAAACTTCTTGATATCGTTTCCGACAAAAAGGTGACTCCGACGCCGGGGGCTGTTCTTTTGGGTGCAGAATTGCTGGCAAAAGGAACTTTTGAACAGGACGGTGTTGGAGAGGTCCTTGTCATTGACATTGGCGGCGCCACAACCGATATCCATTCCGTGTTGCCTGACCTTGATAAACTGACAATCGAGGAAAAAGGTCTGGTCATAACGAATGAAAAGCAACCTTCCTACCGGACCGTTGAAGGCAATCTGGGTCTCAGGATCAGTGCCACAGGCATCGTGGAGACAGTGGGACCCCAGGGGGTTTTGGCCAAAATCGGCAAAAAGGAGGAAGAGCTGCAGGAAAGACTGACGGAGTACACGGCTTTCCTGGAAAAGAACCCCGAGCACATCAGCCAGTCTGAAGAAGAAAAGGAATTTGACCTGGCTCTTGCTATTGCCGCCATCGAGGTGGCGCTAAAAAGACATGCCGGCTATATTTCTCAGGAATTCAATCCGGTTATGGGCATTATTCCGGGAACACCTATCGGCCGAGATCTTCGCCGTGTCAGGCATGTGATCGCCGTGGGCGGAATCTTTACCCACCGAACTCCGGCAGAAAAATTATATGTATTGGAGCAGGCTTTTGCCAATCCGGGAATCTCGTTGCTTCCTGATGAACCCCATTTTATAGTGGATGAGCAGTATCTGCTCTACGCGATAGGTGTTCTCGGGCAAAAATACAGTGACGCCTGCCTGGATTTTGCCAGAAGGCAGTTCAATATCGAAAAAAAAGGAGACTGACATGAAAAAAACAACGATGCTGAGACAATTGCTGGCTCAGAAAAACATTCTGGTGGCGCCGGGAGCGCATGACGCTCTTTCGGCAAAAATTGTTGCACAGGCTGGCTTTGATGCGGTCTATTTTACCGGGTACGGTCAGGCGGCAAGCCACTTGGGCGGACCTGACGTCGGACTCATGACGATGACCGAAATGGTAATGCGTGCCCGTAATTTTGCGGCTGCAGTCGATATTCCGGTGATTGCCGACGGCGACACGGGGTTCGGCAATGTAATCAACGTGATCCGTACAGTAAGGGAATATGAAGCAGCCGGGGTGGCGGCCATACAGCTTGAAGATCAGGTTGCACCGAAGAAATGCGGTCACATGACAGGCAGGCAGGTTGTGGCGCTGGAAGAAATGGTCGGAAAGATCAAGGCGGCGGTTTCGGCCAGGCAGGATCCTGATTTCGTGATCATCGCCCGTACAGACGCCCGAACGAACCTGGGAATTGAAGAAGCGCTGCGTCGAGGGAAGGCGTTTGCCGAAGCCGGTGCGGATGTTCTGTTCATCGAGTCTCCGGAAAGTCTGGAAGAAATGAAATTGATCACATCAAGCTTCAATGTTCCTGTATTGGCGAATATGGTCGAAGGGGGCCGTACTCCGCTTATGACGGCAAAAGAACTGCAGGAACTGGGCTACGGCCTGGTCATCTTCCCCACTTCATCCACATATATTACGGCGCAGGCGGTCACCCGATGCATGCAGGAATTGAAGACCAACGGGACAACAAAAGCGTTGCTGAACGAGATGATCCCGTTTCAGCAGTTTAACGAACTGGTTGGTTTGCCTGGGGTGCGCGAGATCGAAAACAAATTCCTGCCGCCTCAAAAATAGCCCTGGAAGGAGGCTGCATATGAGTTACATGTATTACGCGCCTAGAACCATGTCGGAACTTTTGCAAGTACTGGCCGAAAAGAAGGATGGCGCAATGATCATTGCGGGTGGAACGGATGTTATGGTCGAAATCCGTGCAGGACATGCGCCACAGAGTCTGGTCGACATTACGAAGATTCCTGAAATGAAAGGAATCAGGCGTGAAGGGGACAGGATCCACATCGGGCCTGCAACGACTTTTACAGATATCGTGGAATCAAAAATAATCCGTGAGAGTGCTTTTGTGCTGGCTCAGGCGGCTGTATCTGTTGGTTCTCCCCAGATCCGAAACCGCGGGACTGTTGGCGGAAACATTGTCAAAGGCTCGCCTGCCGCCGACTCGGTTCCGGCTCTGGTAGCGCTCGAAGCCAGGCTTCGGCTTGTATCCGGGGCTGGTGAAAGGGAACTGGGTATCGAAGAGTTTCTCGTCGGCGTTTGTAAAACAGCCATCCTTCCTGGCGAAGTATTGGTCGATATTTCATTCAAGGCTCTGGCCCCAAAGACCGGCAGCGCTTTTGTCAAACTGGGCCGAAGGAATGCGCTCGCTATTTCTCGGGTGAGCGTGGCCGCAATCATTGGTTACGACGAAGTAGAAATGACCTGTACTGACTGTCGAATTTCCGTGGGCTCTGTGGCAAAAAATCCGTTTCGGGTCAGAACGGCCGAAGATATCTGGCAGAGCTGCAGTCTTACACATAGCAACCGGGACCTCTGCGTCGAAGCGGCGCTCAGGGAGATTAGCGTGACGCTTGGAGAACGGGCTTCGGCCGTGTATAAGAAACAGGCGGGTCCTGCCATCATCAGGCGCGCTGTCGATTCGGCGCTGGGACAGGTTTTTGGCGGATGGGAACAAGTTCTCTAAGCTGAAGATAGAGACATATTTCCATAGTTTTCTCTAATATAGTTTTTGGACATCATTCGGCCGAATGAAAGGAGTGATTTAGCGCCGCAGAAATGAACAGCAATTCACTACCAGCAGTAATTATTTCGTAATAAAAAAGGGGGCTCTCAGAGATGTCAACAAAGACAATCACCGCCGAAGAACTAGTCGGCCGGATGGAACGGCTGCCGTTCTCACGGATGCACAAGAAGATTTATTCCCTGACAGCGGCAGGGTATCTGTTTGATGCATTCGACATTATGCTGCTCAGTTTCGTCATGCCCGCACTGGCAAAAGACCTTGGCCTGACGCCGGTGCAAATCGGACTGTCTTTCAGTGTATCCTTCCTGGGCATGTTCGGTGGAGCGCTTTCCGGGGGTATACTGGCCGACATGTTTGGCAGGTTGAAAATTTTCAAAGTCACGTTGCTTACTTTTTCTGCGGCAACTTTCTTGACCGGCTTCGTAAATAGCTATGAAATGCTGCTGGTGTTGCGTTTCTTGACTGGTCTCGGTCTGGGGGCGGAACAGCCTGTCGTATTTACATATAACAGTGAAATGATGCCCAGTGCATACCGCGGTCGTCTCAACGGCATGACTGAAGCTCTCTGGGGCGGCGGAGTGCTGACGGCAGCTGCAGTCTCGCTTTTGCTGGTTCCAACTTACGGCTGGCGCGCAGCGTTTTTCGCCGGCGTAATTCCTGCCCTGCTGGTCTGGTTCCTGCGCAAAGGAATTCCTGAGTCTCCCCGCTGGTACGTCGTAAAAGGCGATTACAAAGCGGCGGAAGAACATCTCTCGCAACTCGAACAAGCCATTGAAGCGGAAACGGGCACGAAACTTCCTGCAGTTCAGGAAGTTGCCAAGGTGCAATCGCAAACCGGCAACAAGATGTCTGTCATCTTTAAGCCGACCTATATCCGCCGCACGATGATGCTGTGGATTCTCTGGTTCTTCCTCATGTTCGGGTACTGGGGCCTGAACACCTGGCTGCCGACGTTGCTGAAAAATTCGGGTTATTCGACATTTGCTGCCATAGGGTATGTGTTGGTTATGAACCTGGTCTGGATTCCGAGCGGTCTGTTTGGTTCCTATCTTGCGGATAAGATAGGTCGAAAAGTTCCGATTGTGGTGTACCTGATCCTTGCTGGAATCACAGGCGTTCTGTATGGCTGGGCCCTGACCCACAAGATGCCGGAGACGATCATGCTGGCGTGCGGTTCGCTATCGGTACTGTTTTTGGCGGGTGCTTACTCTGTCGTATATGCTTATACACCGGAGAACTATCCGACAGAAGTGCGCGGCACAGGAACCGGAACGGCGATGTCCTGGGGTCGTATCGGCGGTATTTTGGCGCCTACGGTCGTCGGTTATCTGTATCCGATCATTGGCCTTTACATGACACTGACAGTCGTCAGTTTGGGCTTTGTAGCCGCAGCTTTGGGAGTTGCATTCCTTGGGACAGAGACGAAAGGCAAAAACCTGGAATCTTGCTGACCTAAGAAAACCAAGTAAGAAAGCAGGAAGCGTTTCTCGGGAGAGGAACGACATCCTGCTTTCTTTTTTTTACGCTATTTCATGTGAATCTAACGATAAAACCTACTGCACGATAACGATGCCAGCCAGTACGCCTTTGGGAACACAGGCAGGGTCGGCTCCGCTGCCGATGGGATAAATATCCCAGCCGACAGAGGCTGCAAGCTTATATACATCAATCCCGACGGCTTCCATGGACGGGCGTGAGGTGAGAGCAAAACGGCATTTTTTTCCTTCCATGGCCGCGCAGGTTTCCTGCAAACCGCAGAAGCTATGACGGCAGGAACCGGCGCCAAAACCGAAGGCAAGGTAGTGGCCATCATAAAAAGCCAGAGATTCAATCGCGCTGACGGTTTTGAACACTTGCAGGTAGGCTGCGACACGTTCCTTGATGGTAGACTTGTTGCGGACGATGACTTCCGGCTCGACATCCAAGGTGAAAAAGACTGCCCACTCGTATTTTTTCAGATGTTCACGCAGTTCTGCCGGTTTCAGCGTATTTGGAGGGCAATGGGCACTCGCGCCGTAACCGAAGCAACGGGGAATCTGGCATTTCAGCACGACCCGTTCATCTACGGGAATGGCATTGGCTCGAATGATAATGGATCGGCTGGCTCCAAGCTCCAACGCTTTTTGTTCATAACGTTTGAGATGTTCCGGAAGCAGTGACTGGTTCATGTCAGTGGCAATTTTCTTCAAAAAATCCATTATATCGTCCTCCCTGATGGTTTTGTATCCTGTTTCTCTTATCAACTTGTTCCTGGGGATATTGTAACATTGTTTTGAAATTTGGTGGAGTGAATTCCAAACTTGCCGGTTGCTGTCACATGATTCCGAAAACTTGAAGGATTTTAATCGAACCCCTTTTGGTATATACTGAATATTGAAGTATGTTCAGAGAAGTACTCTGGAAAAGCGGGGAAGGATTTTGAAGAAATTTGTTGATTTGAAGGCGCGTTTTTCGGGAGTCCATGACCTGATCAAATTCAGGGTTACGGAAATACTATTGATATCTACTGCATATGACGGTTTTGTCCTCGAGGAGGACGGGCAGCTCACAGAACAGATTTATCATCAGTTCAACGATCTCAGCATTCCGTACATACCCAGGATTCATCGGGTGTCAAACAAGGACGAGGCACTGACCGAACTGCTGACAAGGCAGATCCATCTGATCATTACCATGTCCCGCATCAATGACACAGGTGCATTTGAAATTGAAACGGCCATACATGAAGCCTACCCGGAAATCCCGATCGTGATGCTTTCTTACGATCGGCTGACACCGGAAATGATCGCCCAGATCAGGGATATTTCCTGCATCAACAGGGTATTCCACTGGTCGGGTGACAGCAAGATTCTGCTGGCCATCATAAAATACATAGAAGACCAGCAGAATGTTGAGGCGGACAGCAGGCTGGGAGTACAGGCAATCCTTTTGGTTGATGATTCTCCCATCTATTACTCGCAGATTTTGCCGATCATATATACGGAAATCCTGACACAGACGCGGTACCTGGTATTGCATGCCATGAATACCAGCCATGGCCTGCTTCGTGTTCGTCTGCGGCCGAAGATTCTTCTTGCGGAAACTTATGAAGAAGCAATGTCTATTATCAGCACTTACAGATACAATTTGCTGGGAGTAATTTCCGATGTGAGATTTCCCAAGGATGGAGTGCTCAATCCATCCGCCGGTTTTGAACTTGCGCAAAGTGTGAGGGAAATGATCAGCGATTTTCCAGTGCTGCTCCATTCGGAAGAGCAGGAAAACGCAGACAAAGCCAAAGCACTAAACATGCATTTTTTGAACAAAAACTCGCCTAACCTGCTGCATGATTTGCGCAACTTCATAATGGAAAATTACGGTTTCGGCTCATTTGTGTTCAAGTATCCGGATGGCAGAATTATTGCAGAGGCGTCTGATATTACAAGCCTGGAAAGAATAATTCGTGATCTCCCGGATGAGAGCCTGTATTATCACGCTGCCAATAATCATTTCTCACGCTGGTTCCGTGCCCGAACCGAATTTGAAGTAGCAGACAAATTGCGGCTGGTGGGTACGGAAGAACTGAGCAACATCGCGGACATCCGAACCTATATTCTAAAAGTGCTGAATGATTATTTTCAAAAGTATCAATCAGGCGTAATTCTGGATTTTGAAGGGCTAGCCAAAAAAGATATGGAGAATGCTTTCATTAAGCTTGGGACGGGTTCTTTGGGCGGAAAGGCCAGAGGAATTGCGTTTATTAATTCCATGATTGCGAAAGCCTGTCTGACGGATAAATACGAAGATATCAAAGTGAAGGTTCCCCGCTCATTCGTGATTTGCAGCGATGTTTTTGAAAAATTCATCGAAGAGAATAACTTGTATCTCTTTTTTGCCAGCGCCCCGCGAGAGGAAGAGATTGCCCGAAAATTTACGGAAAGCGCTTTGCCGGCCACGATTCAGGAAAATCTGCGGGTTTTGACACAATATATAAAATGTCCGCTCGCAGTGCGGTCCTCAAGTATTTTGGAAGACTCACGCGTATTGCCTTTCGCTGGCATCTATAATACCTACGTGGTTCCAAACAGTCATGAAGATCCGGAAATACGCTTTAAACAACTTTCGGACGCGGTAAAACTGGTGTATGCCTCGGTTTTTTACGCATCTCCTGTTCAATATGCAAAGAATGCGGATATTCGAATTGAAGAGGAAAAAATGGCTGTGCTGATCCAGGAACTCGTCGGAGAACGGTACGGTGACCTCTATTATCCTGTCATTTCCGGCGTGGCCCAGTCCTATAACTTTTATCCGTATTATCCGATGAAACCGGAAGAAGGGACGGTAAGCCTGGCACTTGGACTGGGCAGGGCAATCGTTGACGGGGAACGTGTTTACAGATTTTCGCCGGATCATCCCAAACTGAACCCGCTATTTGCAAGTCCGGATGAATATATGAAAAAATCTCAAAACGCATTTTATGCCATTAATCTCAATACATCCGCCGATATCACTCTTCGGGCGGACGAAGGCTACACCTATGAAAAATTGTCCATATCCCAGGCAAACAAAGATCAATCACTGGAATATATCGGCAGTACATATTCGATTGAAAATGACTGCATCTATGACAATATATATCAACCAGGTCCCAAACTGGTGACATTTGCTCCAATTCTCAAATATAACAGGCTGCCGCTTACGCAAATTATTAAAGATTTGCTCAGTCTGGGAAAACAATCCTTTGGTGCAAATGTTGAAATTGAATTTGCCGTCAATATTCCCAAGGATCCGAACAAGCCCAAAGAATTTAATTTCTTGCAAATCAGGCCGATGGTTGTCGGTAGAGAAGCACTTCAGGTCAATCTTGACGACAGGGAGGAAGCTCTGTGTTTCAGTTGCCGTACCATTGGCAATGGACTTCATAAAAATATCCATGACATAATTTTTGTCAATCCTGAGACGTTTACCATACAGGACAGCGTTCAAATCGCGGATGAGATCGGTGAGCTCAACAGCATTCTGTTCAAGGAAGGGCGACGCTGCATACTCATCGGGTTTGGCCGAATGGGAACATCGGACCGGTGGTTGGGGATTCCATTGACATGGGCGCAAATGTCTCAGGCACAAATTATCGTGGAAGTCGACCGGAAGGATTTGCGACCCGAACCTTCGCTGGGGAGTCACTTCTTTCATAATCTGACCGCCACCAATATGGGATATTTCCACATCCAATACGACAATGAAGCGGAAGGGAAGATAGATTGGGATTGGCTGACCAGGCAGCCGATTCTGGAGCAGACGAAACATGTGAAACTGGTTCGAAGGGAGGCGGAATTCAAGGCCAAACTGGATGGGAGAAACTTTAAAGGAATCGTGTACAAATAAAGGTGCTTTTGGTGGATTCTTGAGATTACAGTTCTGAGCAAATAAAACCGAAAACCACACATTTGTTACAAAATGATAAATAATATCAAAAATTATTCCCAAAAAATAAAATAATATTGTAATGAAACTGAAAATTTTGCTTGTATTGTGTATACAAAATTCAAAACCTGTTATACAATAAAGGGGAAGAAAATTGATGTGTAAAATGCGTCAGAAGGCGCAAATAGAGTAAGGGGGATTTTGACATGGCGACAAATGCTCAAAAGTACTGTGAAGAACTATATCGGCGAGTTGTCGAACGAAATGCAAACGAACCGGAATTTCACCAAACTGTCAAAGAGGTTCTTTTTTCTTTAGTCGGTGTGCTTGATAAACATCCGGAATATATTGAACTGGGAATCGTTGAACGCCTTATGGAGCCGGAACGGCAATTTATTTTCCGGGTGCCTTGGATGGATGACTCCGGCAAGGCAAGAATGAACCGTGGATTCCGTGTGCAGTTTAACAGCGCGATCGGGCCCTTTAAAGGCGGTTTGCGATTCCATCCGTCGGTTAATCTCAGTATTATGAAGTTTTTGGGCTTTGAACAAATTTTCAAGAATTCGCTGACAGGGTTACCGATCGGCGGAGGCAAAGGCGGTTCCGATTTTGACCCGAGAGGCAAGTCGGATGCGGAAATGATGCGGTTCTGTCAAAGTTTTATGACGGAGCTTTACAGATTTATCGGTCCGGATACCGATGTTCCGGCCGGCGATCTGGGTGTTGGCGGGAGAGAAATCGGTTATCTTTTTGGACAATACAAGAGAATTAAAGGGAGTTATGAAAATGGCGTTCTGACAGGGAAAGGAATTCCCTACGGAGGAAGTTTGGCGCGTACGGAAGCAACAGGTTTTGGCATCACATATTTCTGTCAGGCGATGTTGCAGTCCAAAGGAATGTCGTTTGATGGCAAGACCGTTGCCGTATCCGGTTTTGGGAACGTTTCCTGGGGCGTTGTATCGAAGGTGACCGAACTTGGAGGCAAGGTTGTTACCCTTTCAGGTCCTGACGGATACATTTATGACCCGGATGGAGTGAGCGGCGAGAAGATCGAATATATGCTCGAGATGAGAGCGTCCTGTCGTGACATGGTTCAGGATTATGCCGATAAATATGGTGTGAAGTTCTTCCCTGGCGAAAAACCATGGGGTGTAAAAGTGGATGTAGTGATTCCCTGTGCAACACAAAACGACATCAATACGGAAGATGCGAAAAATATCGTTGCCAACGGAGTAAAATTCGTTTGTGAAGGCGCAAATATGCCTTGTACCAATGAAGCTGTAGACTACTTCCTGGAACATGGAGTGTATGTTGGACCGTCTAAAGCCGCGAACGCCGGCGGGGTGGCCACTTCTGCGCTGGAAATGTCGCAGAACAGCATGCGGTTATCGTGGACTTTCGAAGAAGTAGATCAAAAGTTAAAGACCATTATGAGCAATATATACAAAAATTCCAGCGAAGCTGCCGAAGCCTTTGGACATAAAGACAACCTGGTTGTGGGCGCGAATATCGCCGGCTTCATCAAGGTTGCCGAAGCTATGAAGGCGCAGGGAATGGTATAGAATAAGTCTGTATGCGTTTGGCTTGAAACAAGGGGCTGTTCAGTATTGAACAGCCCCTTGTTTTCGTCGGTAAAGCGGGTGAGTTATCAACCCGCAATGGAAATTGCTCGAAGGGACTCTTGTCAGGTGAAATGTCGGGAGTTATAATAAGCGCAGGGCGTCAGTTTTTTGACACCATCGGAGCAAAGATGCTCGATTCTCCTATCGGAGGTCGCAGCATCTTTTTTTGATTTACTTCGCGGGGAGGGAATTTTGTGGATTTGGAGATGTATGATAAAAAGACTCGAGAAATTCTGACATCGGGTGATTCGGAACGATTGAAGAATTTTGCTATAGAACTGTTAGGCGGAGTGAACTTACAGCAGGTTCGATGGCAAGGTTTGCTTGATGTTTTGGAAGAGGCGGTTTGCGTGATTGACGACATGGAAAATGTCATAGGGTGGAACAGAAGAGCGGAAGCTCTTTATGGGATTTCTGCGATGGAGATTATCGGACAGCCCATTGAAAAATTTTTTTCGAATTTGCTTTTGACACGGGCCATGAAAGACGGAAAGGTGCTGCGTGAAACCTATCATAAACCTTGTCCAGGAACCCATGTTCTGATCAATGCGCAACCGATCTATTTTCGTGGAAGAGTTGCGGGGGGGGTATCCGCCGAACGCGAAATTACGGAATTGGTAAATCTGAACCAGAAACTCTCGCAAGCCAGTCAGGAAGTCCAGACTTTGCGGGAGGAGATTGACAAGATACAAGCCAAAACTGACGAATTCTCCGCTATTTATGGACATAGTCCCCTGATTGCCGAAGCTGTCCGTGTGGCACGACGCGTGGCAACCGCCAATGTGCCGATTCTGCTTCGCGGCGAAAGTGGAAGCGGGAAGGAACTGTTTGCCCGGGCCATCCATGATGCAAGCCATCGCAATGGAAGCTTTGTTGCCATAAACTGCGGCGCAATTCCTGCCAATTTGTTTGAAAGCGAATTGTTCGGATATGAATCAGGAGCCTTTACCGGCGCCGACCGCAAGGGGAAATTCGGATTTTTGGAACGGTCCCACGGAGGAACGCTGTTTTTGGATGAAATCGGTGAAATGCCGAAGGATATGCAGGTCAAATTGCTCAGAGTTTTGCAGGAACAAATTTTTTACAGAGTTGGCAGCACTAAGCCTGTTCATGTGGATTTGCGTGTCATTGCTGCGACACATCGCGACCTGGAAAGAATGATAAACCGGGGTGAATTTCGTGAAGACCTATATTACCGGATGAATGTTGTAACGATTCCATTGCCCTCGCTGCGGGAAAGGAGGGAAGATATTCCAGAATTAGTGCACCGTGGATTGCGGTATTTTGGAAACCTTCATGCAAAAGTGATCCAACGCATCGATCCGGCGGTTATGGCAGCGCTGCTGGATTATGAATGGCCGGGCAATGTCAGGGAATTATTCAATGTATTGGAAAGAATGGTCATTCTTTGTGATGGAGACACGCTGAACCCGGAAAATCTTCCGATCAACCTGACGGACGAAAATAGCGCAAAAACCAAATATATGGCATTGTCAGCAGGTGGTTTGAATGCAATGACTGAAGATATGGAACGCAACCTGATCCAGCGTGTGCTTGAGGAGTCCAATAATAACAAAGCTATTGCGGCGCAAAAACTGGGAATTCCGCGAAGCACCCTTTACTATAAAATGAATAGCTTGCGTATTGGAGTCAAGGACCTGACGCAAGTGTCGGAAAACTGACAAAAAAAGAGGCTGTGAAAAAACAAAAACCCATCATGGATTAATGCGAAAACCGGCGCCGTTATAGGCTGAAGCCGGTTTTTTCATTTGTTTGGCATGGTTTGTGCAATTTAGTTTGAAAGGGTTGGAGGTGTGTAAGGTGCGTGTAAATCAACATCCCATATTGGAATTTCCGGTGCGGGAAACAGTGACGTTTTATTTTAACGGAACAGAGTTGCTGGGTTTTGCCGATGAACCCATTGCTGCGGCGTTGCATGCGGCTGGAATTCGGACCTTGCGTCATAGCTCGCGGTATCACCGTCCGCGCGGGCTTTTCTGTGCTATCGGCAATTGCTCGTCTTGCCTGATGACCGTGGATGGTGTGCCGAACGTGCGGGTTTGCGTGGAACCGCTGCGGGCCGGCATGCGGGTGGAGACGCAGGAAGGAAAGGGACGTCTGATATGAAAGAACCGGATATCGTTGTTGTCGGCGCCGGCCCTGCCGGGTTGATGGCAGCAAAATATGCTGCAGAAATGGGCGCATCCGTTCTTCTTCTCGAAAGGTCTGCGGATTTGGGCGGTCAACTGGTGAAACAGACTCACAAGTTTTTTGGGTCCCGGGCAGAATTTGCCGGGGAACGGGGCTTTGAAATCGCTCACAAGCTGATGGAACAGGTAACAGGACAGCCTCATATTACGGTATGGAAAAATGCAACAGCGCTCGGAGTGTATCCGGATGGAGTCATGACAGTGAAAAAGGATGAAAGGTTTCGTGTCATCAAACCTCGCAGAATCATTGTGACGACCGGAGCATCCGAGAAGACACTGTCTTTTCCCAATAACGACCTGCCTGGAATCTACGGAGCGGGTGCAGTCCAGACCTTGATGAATGTGTATGGCGTGTTGCCTGCAAAACGGGTTGTGATGGTCGGAGCCGGAAATATCGGAGTTATAGTGGCGTATCAACTGCTGCAGGCAGGTGTGGAAGTGGCTGCAGTGATTGAAGCGGCGCCGCGGATCGGTGGCTATTGGGTACATGCGTCAAAGATCCAACGCTGCGGCGTTCCAATTTTGACCGGGCATACCATTAAACAGGCCCATGGAGAAAACCAACTGGCAGGAGTCACAATCTGCCGGCTTGACGAAAAATGGGCCATGATACCGGGAACGGAACGATATCTGGATGTGGACGGCCTGTGTATAGCGGTGGGACTCAGTCCTCTGACTGAACTTTTGTGGCAGGCGGGATGCAAAATGGAATTCGTGCCGGAATTGGGCGGATATGTGCCCTGGCGCGATGCGGAGTTGCGGACAACTCAGCGCAATGTTTTCGTGGCAGGTGATGTCGCAGGTGTGGAAGAAGCGTCCGCAGCGATGGTGGAAGGAAAACTGGCCGGTCTTGCAGCGGCATTTTCCCTGCACTATCAAGCTGAGAATTTTGCTGCTGAATTTCACGAAGCCAAAACCCAATTGAACTCGCTGCGGTCCGGCCCTGTTAGCGCCAAGGTTTGCAAAGGCCTGTGTAAAGTGATGTTGGGGGAGGCGGTTTGATATGCTGGATATAGACGGAATTCCTTCTCATTCGGACCTTGCAGCAGTCACTCCGAAGACCGATAGAATGATAGAGGGACCGGTGGCTGTAATCGAATGTTTTCAGGAAATACCCTGCAATCCTTGCGCAGATGCCTGTCCACAAGGCGCGATAGTCATTCCGGCCAATATCAGCGCCCGTCCTCAATTTGACGAATCAAAATGCAATGGATGCGGAATCTGTGTGACGCGTTGCCCGGGACTCGCAATCTTTGTCGTAGATCTTTCCTTGGGGGAAAATGAGGCACTGCTCAAAATCCCTTTTGAATTTTGCCCATTGCCGGAGAAGGAAGAAATGGTGGAAACCTTGGACAGAAGTGGGAAGCCCGTTGGAAAGGGTCGAGTGGTTCGTGTGCAAATCCAAGCCAACAAGACAACCGTTCTGTGGCTGGCCGTGCCACGGCAAGAAGCGATGGTGGTGCGAAATATACGCCGCAGAAAGGAGGAGACAGAATGAACGACGACATCATCATTTGCCGGTGTGAGGACATTACGTTGTCGGAAATCACAGACTGCATAGAAAATGGCGACCGTTCAACGGAAGAGGTCAAACGTTCCTGCCGCTGCGGAATGGGCCCCTGCCAGGGCCGCACATGCATGCCGCTGGTGGCTCAGGAGTTGGCAAAAGCGACAGGAAAGAATGTGGGAGAAGTCAGTCTTCCCACTTTCCGCCAGCCTGTAGCGTCGATCAAGCTGGGAGCCTTGGCCGGGGGTGACGGGGATGAGTAAAACTGCGGATGTAGTTGTCATTGGCGGTGGAATCATAGGCTGCTCTACGGCGTACAACTTGGCACGGCTCGGCGCCGGCAGGGTGGTGCTTGTGGAACGTGGTTATCTTGCGAGTGGGGCGACTGGACGTTGCGGCGCCGGTATGCGAATGCAATGGGGAACGGAGACCAATTGTCTGTTATCTCGTGAGAGTACCCGGATGCTGGAACAATTGCCGGAAATTCTTGATGTGGATATCGATATAGAATTAAAACAGGGCGGATATCTGCTTTTGGCCTATACGGAAAAAATGGCCGAGCAATTCAAAAAAAACCTCGTTTTGCAGGCGAAACACGGCATCCCTTCCTACTGGGTCACACCGGCGCAGGCGAAAGAAATCGTGCCGCATCTAAACACAGAGGGATTGCTTGGCGCAACTTTTTGCCCCAAAGATGGTCACTGCAATCCTTTTAAAGCAACGGCCGCTTATGCCAAAGCCGCAAGACGGCTGGGGGTGGAGATTCTGACGCATATGGAAGTGACCGGTATCGAGGAGGAAGGCTGTCGCATTAAAGCAGTGAAAACCAATCAGGGCGAAATCGTTACACCCAAAGTAGTCGTCGCTGCCGGCGGATATACCAAACAACTCGGGCTTATGGTGGGGGCGGAAATTCCTGTTTATCCGGAGCGTCACGAGATTTTGGTGACAGAACCGGTGGAACCGATGCAGGAGTCGATGGTTATGAGTTTTCATCATAATCTATATTGCCAGCAGAGTCCACACGGCAGCTTTATCATGGGAATTGGACATCCGGATTTGCCGGAGAGTTTTGATATCCGTTCCAGTTGGCAGTTTTTGCGTGAGATGGCCGAGAGACTCATCAAAATACTGCCGCCATTGGCTGGACTGAATGTTGTGCGTCAATGGGCCGGACTATATGATATGTCGCCGGATCGTCAGCCAATACTTGGACCGGCAGGAGATGTGGAAGGATTTCATGTTGCCGCAGGGTTCAGCGGACATGGCTTTATGATCGCTCCGATCACGGGACAGATTGTCGCGGAACAACTTTTGGGACTCCCCACAACATTGCCTGTCGGCATGCTGGATGCGGGAAGGTTCCGCCGTGGAGACTTGTTTATCGAGCCATCCGTTGTATAAATAGAAAAATATAGGGGGAATAATCTTATGTTGACAGAATATCGCAATGAACCGTTCACAAATTTTTCCCTGCCGGAGAACAAGGCTGCGATGGAGGCCGCACTCGCTCTGGTTGCATCGCAAAAAGGCCGTCACTACCCACTCCGGATTAACGGAGCTTCTGTGGATACGGAGGCCAAAATTACATCGGTCAACCCGTCCTGTATCAAGGAGGTCGTTGGAACGGTTGCGAGGGCAAACAGTGAACTTGCCGAAAAAGCGGTGCAGGCGGCAGTGACGGCATTCAAAAGCTGGAAACAGGTTGAGCCGGAAACACGTGCGAGGTTGTTGTTCAAAGCGGCTGCAATTTTACGCCGCCGCAAATTTGAATACTCTGCCTGGTTGGTGGCGGAGGCCGGAAAGAATTGGGCGGAAGCGGATGCTGACACAGCGGAAGCGATCGATTTCATGGAGTATTATGGGCGCGAAATGCTGCGTTATGCGGAAGGCATGACGGTGACGTCCTATCCGGGAGAACAGAATGAGTGTTTTTATATTCCCTTGGGTGTTGGCGTCGTGATTCCGCCATGGAATTTCCCACTGGCCATTTTGGCAGGGATGACGGCCGCTGCTGTTGTTACAGGAAATACTGTCATTATGAAACCGGCAAGCAGTACGCCGGTGATTGCCGCGAAACTTATGGAGCTGTTTGAAGAAGCCGGTGTGCCGGCAGGTGTAATAAATTACCTGCCTGGAAGTGGAGGCAGTATCGGTGACTTTCTTGTAACGCACCCACAGGTTCGTTTTATTAATTTCACCGGATCGAAGGAAGTCGGCCTGCGAATCAACAAACTTGCGGCTGATGTAGCGCCGGGACAAATCTGGATCAAACGCGTGGTTGCGGAGATGGGCGGCAAAGATGCCATTATTGTCGACGAAGAAGCTGATCTGGAGGAGGCGGCTGCAGGCATCGTGACATCGGCTTTCGGTTTTCAGGGGCAAAAATGTTCAGCCTGTTCGCGTGCGATTGTGGTAAAAAGCGTATATGAAGAACTGGTGGCAAAAGTCGCAGCAAAGGCCAAAGCTCTTCGTGTGGGTCCGGCAGCGGAATTCGGCGTGAATCTGGGTCCCGTTGTGGACGAAGGCGCTTATAAAAAAGTGCTTGAATATATTGAAATTGGCAAGAAAGAAGCCCGTCTGGTTGCTGGCGGAAACAAAGCGGGTGAGGAGGGGTGGTTCATTGAACCGACGGTGTTTGCAGATGCAGCGGCAAAGTCACGAATTGCGCAGGAAGAAATTTTTGGTCCGGTTGTTGCAATCATTCCTGCCGATGATTTCGACGACGCACTGGATATTGCAAATGGTACGGAATATGGACTTACCGGCGCAGTCTACTCGAAAAATCGCGCAAAATTGGAGAAGGCCCGCCGTGAATTTCATGTCGGAAACCTCTATCTGAACCGGAAATGCACGGGAGCATTGGTTGGAGTACAGCCGTTTGGTGGATTCAACATGTCGGGTACAGATTCCAAAGCCGGTGGTGCAGATTATTTGCTTTTATTCCTTCAAGCGAAAGCAGTGGCGGAAAAATTGTAAATAATTTAAGAAAAACCCTTGAAAAAATAAATATCGAGTATTATAATCATCATCAAGACCTCTTGTAGTGGACAGATGGCTATAATTTCTCGAAAAGCAAAGAAGCTTTTTGGCTCAATACCGCCCTGGTATTTTGTCGAAAAGTTTCTTTTTTTCTTCAGCCAACTGCGGATTTGCGCAAATAGATGCGCTAAGTTGTATGAACTGAAGGGAGGCAGAAGTTTAGTCGTTTCGGGTATTTTAAAGTTTGAAAAAAGATTATTTTGGAGGGTGACAAGATGAGAAGAAATGGACTGTTCCTAGCACTTGTTCTTTTGGTTATCGGAATTTTTGCCGTTGCAGGATGTGGTGGCGGCAGCGCACCGGCAAAGCCTGCCGAATCGAAAGATATTAAAATCGGCGTGGTATATGAACTGACAGGAAACACGGCATCCTTCGGCACAGCGGCAAATAACGGAACAAAACTTGCTTTTAAAGAAATCAATGCCGCTGGCGGAGTTCTGGGCAAACAGATCGCCATTGTCAGCGCGGACAACAAGGGAGAACCTTCTGAGTCAGCCAATGCAATGACAAAAGTAATCACTCAGGATAAAGTGGTTGCCGTAGTTGGTTTCACTACCAGTTCCAATGGGATTGCCGGCTCGGCTGTCAACGAAGCGAACAAGATTCCTTTCGTAGCAGCGGCTACAACCAATCCGAAAGTGACGGTGGATGAAGCGACAGGTAAGGCAAAACCATATACTTTCCGGGTTTGTTTTATCGACCCGTTTCAGGGGACGGTGGGCGCCAATTTCGTTCTGAAGGATCTGAAACTGAAAAAAGCTGTCGTTCTGATTGATAACTCCAGCGATTACAGCAAGGGACTGTCCAAGTTTTTTAAAGAGGCGTACACTAAGGGCGGTGGAACGATTCTCGGCGAAGAAGCTTATCTGCAAAAAGACAAGGACTTTAAAGCACTGTTAACCAAAATCAAAGGCCTGAACCCTGAAGTGATCTATCTGCCCGGTTATTATGAAGAAGCAGGCATGATCTCCAAACAGGCGCGTGAACTTGGCATTACCGTTCCCATCGTGGGCGGCGATGGCTGGGATTCTCCCAAATTGGTTGAAATCGGCACGGCTGCCGGTATGAACAACACATACTTCACCAATCACTATTCACCGGAAGATTCCAGTGCGGCTTCGAAAAAATTCGTCGACGCCTATAAGAAAGAATACGGTGTAATGCCTGATGCGATGGCTGTTCTTGGCTATGATGCGGCATATGTCATGGCTGATGCGATCAAACGTGCTGGTGCAGCGGAACCGGCTAAGATTCAGGCCGCTTTGGTGGCAACGAAAGATTTTCCGGCTGTTACCGGCGCCACTACTCTGAATGATACCCATGATGCAGTGAAGAGTGCTGTTATCATCGAAATGAAAGATGGCAAGATGGTTTATAAGACCACTGTCAAACCCTGATTTGTTTTCAACTTACGACAAAGGCAGGGAACCAGCCGGGTTTGGCTGGTTCCCTGCCTTTTCTGCTTTTGTCCGCTCCACAATAGTTCACAAAGTTGTAACAAATATGCCATAGTTTTGTAACGACTGCCGTCTATACTCATAAGTGAGTTCCCGTCATTCTGCAATAGGCAGGAAAATGGAGTTGCATGAGGTGAATGGAGGTAGATTTGTGAACAACAGAGCACCAAAAAAAATCGTCTGTTCTTTGTTAATCGGATTGCTGCAGTTCGGTGGAGGGGCTTATGTCGTTGAAGCGGCAGCAAGGGAAGAGCAACGGACTCAGCTTGCGGCGCCTCAGGATCCGTCAAAATTCGATAGGGCTCAGCAAGAGCGCTACTGGCAGGAACGTCGACATCTGCAGGAACAGGAACTGAATGAACGTCGCCGGGAAGAAGCTCTACGGCATGAACAGGAACTAAGGCGGCGCGAACGGGAAGACGAACGGGAATGGAAGAATCGGCAATGGCTGGAGCACCAGCGGATTCAACAACGGAACGAAGAACGCGCACGCAGGCAATGGTGGGAAAATCAGCGCCACGAAGAGGCAATGCGGCGGTTGGAATATGAAAGTGATCGTGAATGGCATCGGCGGCAATGGCAGGAGAAACAGCGCCATGAAGAAGCAATGCGTGAAATAGAAATAGGCGTATTAGCCTTGGCGGTACTTCTCGGCAAATGAATAAAGTTGCGTGGGCAGCCCCGGATTGTACCGTGGCTGTTCTTTTTCACGAGCAAAGGAATAACTGCGGTTTTACAGAATAATCTTCCGTACAAGAGGTCATTTGTTCACAGGGAGATGGAACAGAGATGGGCAAAGTAAACCGACGGAATTTTTTGAAAGGATTGGGATGCGCGGCTGCAGTGGTGACCGCATGCAGTGTACCCGGAAAATATCTGCGCCCTGTGACTGGCGCAGCAGCGAATACTTTCCACCGCATAAGCCGAGAAAGCGAATATGGACCGTGGGCGGCAGAGTTGTATCTAAATACGGCGAAATGGAATTCGGGGCAAACTGTTGAAGGGGAAACCGTTCTATATTTGCCTTTTGGGACTCGAGCGGCGATGGAAGCCGACGGCTTCATCCCGGAACGATGGATATGTCTTGTCACGGCTGAGCGGCTGTTCGATGCAAATGGGGATTTGCGTTTGATTAATGGGGTCGGATGCGCCACCTGTCTGACACCGGGAGGATTGGCCATCGAAGGCGGGGTGCAGGGTGCTTTGGGTTCTATGGGAGAGAAATCTTTTCGAGCCTATCTGGACGTGTATGTGGAAGCCAAACGTGCTGAGGCGCACGGGGATACCAATGTTGTTGAAACAGTAAGATTTCCATTCAAATATAAACTGGCTGAAGACATTCCGGCAGGAACAGTAAGGTTGCGTGTTGATTTTGGGATTGGCGAAAACAGGGCCGGACATGTCGGCCATAGGCATAGCCTCAACGGAGAAGGGTTTGCGCGACGGCAACGCGATGGCTGGTCCGGTTTCTTCTCGGCTCCGATACCAGTGAATATGGAGCCCGGGAAGAGGCGCATCCCTTGGGTGATTATGTCCCGATGGGGATCAAACGGGCAAAGGGGGATAGTTGCCGAGGAAGATAAAGGCAGATTTGCCTTGTCTCCCAGACATATTGCTCCTGCTGATCCAATTTTTCCTATGGAGGATTCGGGTGGGAGAAAGCAGGAATATGAGGTCATTCCTGACATACTGGCTTGGAAATCGGATAAACACCGTCAAATCGAATGGGCAAGCGAGGCGGGCTGGTTTTCTGCGGAGCTGCAGATGCCATCCGGAAAAAATCTGCAATTTGACAATCTGTCCCTCATTCCCGGTCTGGATGGAACGCTGGCTGTTTCCGATATGAAACGTTGCCGCTGGCGTCCGGAAGAATATGGTGAACATGTGCTGATACTAAGGGGTTATTGTGTCGATACATGGGGAAACCATTATGATGGCGGGGGAACATATCGATTTTGGATAGCGGAACGCCTGACGATTGCTACAGCCACTTTTCTGGGTCTTGCTTTACAGGCCGGCCGGAACTATGGGGCTCCGATCGCCATGAATCCGGCTTTTGCTGGTGAAGTTTCCATTGAACTTCAATTGTATTCTGCATCAGAAAAACAACGGCGGAAGAATTTCCAATGTTCGGGGAAGAGCAATGAGAGCGGCGTTTTTGGTCCGGCGGAAGGATTGAAGCAATTTACTCTTGATGAACCAGGAGAGTATATTGCCAGGATCCGGGGAAAAGCCACGGATAAAAAAGGGCGTTTGTGGATGGCATCGTTGACTCATGCCGGGGTCGTGGTTCCTCCGGATACAACAATTGAAGCGCGGGGCAAAAAGATTAAAATTGGACGAGCCTATGCACTGCGCGGCGAAACACATTCCGAGGGGTATGTTGAAAAAGGATTGCCGCCGTTGCCGGCAAATGGGAAGTACTCAAGGGCTGACCTGGCGAGATTCCGGTTTCTTGACCATATCAACTATCCCTGGTTTCCGCTTGACGTGCTTCTTGTCGCGAGTGAAGGGCAAGGCGCCAACAAGATTGAACCGGTATTAACGTACGTGCGAAAAGGAGAAACGGAAGATTTAAAGCGCGGTACATTGGGAATCGGGTACTCCGAACTGCAGTTCCCGCAATGCGAGGGCGGCTGGGACCCCTTCACCCACCCTGAAAAAATAAGGCAAAAAGGCGGATATTGGTACGCAGCGGCACCGAGGCCAGGATTTATGTCCAGATTTATGGTGGCGACCAATGGCGTATTCGCGCCATACTGGCCTACAAGCAACACCAATTTCGGCGGCCAGGCTGGCGCCTCGGCAAATGGGGATATGCCTGGTGATATCTATCGTCTGCTCGGCGGTGTCGTTGTGCCGGAAAAAAACGGACCCCCCTCCTATGCCGGCTATTTGGCCAACGCAGTCATTTTGCCTGCCGGATCAGGAAACAACCGCATCATATCTCCTGGACTGGAAGATTTGCCAGGACCTGACGGGAAACAGGGACGTTTTTTTCTTGTTGCGGTTCGTCCGGGAACGGTTTATGGCGCAGACGCCAGATTCACGCCTTTTTTGCAGATTGACCCGGTCGTGCAGGCGCAGGTTCGCTATGAACTGATTTCGCCAGCCGGAAAGATTTATAGAGCAGAAGGCATTGGTAACATGGAGGGTTATTTTTTTGGCAGAGAAACCTGGCTGCTCAATGAACCCGGTGTCTGGACGTACAGGATACAGGCGGAATTTGACGGAAAGCCCGGACGTATGCCCGGATTGCCGTCAACAGGCGGATGGCTTTTTGTTACTGAAAAGCGGAACGCAATGAATGCGGCTAAACTTGATTTGGGAGTGCCTGACAAGTTGCCGTTTGACCCGGCAAAAGGGTTCAAGGTGCAGGGGATTACGACAGGACAGAGCGTGTTTCTCGCTGCAGTAGTGCCGGGATGTGTAGTGGGTCAATGGGAGATTCCTGTGCGGACAGGCCGGTTTGAATGGCAGTTTGATCCGGGATTCATTCATGAAAGGGTTCCCGCCTATGATATCAAGCATAGCGCTTCGGGGCGCGCGCAACTCGGGCGAATCGTGCATTTGACATATTTTACACGAACCCTTACCGGTTCATGGGAATGGGCGCGAATCATCGTGCGCGGTCCGGTGGCTTTCAACGGAACCTGAGATTGAATCGGAATTGAATATTGAATGTAGTGCAGGAGAAGCAGGCCTTGATGTGAAATAATTAATAAGAATCGATTTGTACATGGACATGGTTGTCATTTTCGAACGCAAATGCTGGAAAACCGGAGGCGAAACTGTGTTTCTTCGTCTGCGAAAGACTGCAAAAAAAAGTGGCTGGGGCAGCCTGCTTTTGCTGGCTTCGATTTTTTGCGGTCTCATTTTGACAGGGCATCTATCTTTACTGCTTACCCCTGTGGCTGCCGGAGAAACTCAGCAACGGATAATCCGCCTTGCTGACGATAAGGGGTATCCACCCTATATTTTCACTAATTCCGCCGGGCAGCCGGATGGATTTGAAATGGATTTGTTCCGGCTGATCGAGCAGGATACCGGCCTGAAGTTCGAATGGACGCTGACCGAATTTGACAATGCGGTGAATATGCTGCGCAACGGCCAGGCAGAAATCGTTCCAGGAATGAATGTGACAGAAGACCGAAAAATGGAATTTGCTTTTTCACGCCCTTATTTGCAGGATAAGGGTGTGCTTTTTGTACCTGCGGACAGTTATCACATAAGCAGGCTGGACGATCTGGTGGGACGGCGGGTTGGAGTGCAGCAGGGGGAGGTGTCGGAGCAGTATCTGCGGCAAAACAAGAAACAACTTTCTCTGTATCTTTTTCCCAGTCAACGGGAACTTTTGCAGGCTGTGGTTGAGCGAAAAATTGATGCAGCAATCTGCAATTACTATTCGGGACATTATTTCCTACATCAGCTGCAATTGGAGGAAAAAGTAAAGACGATTGGCGAGCCGATTTTTACCCATCCTTTCGCAGTGGCAGCTAGCAAAGATAATAGAGATGTGCTGGCAATTATAGATGCTTCGATTGAAAAATTGCAGTCAGGCGGCAGACTGGATGCCCTACAGGAAAAATGGTTTGGCGGGCAAAATCTGATTTTGGGAATGAGCCGGCAAAAGCTTGGCTTATATGCGGCGGTTGCAACAGCTGGAATCATTGCCGTTGCTTGCGTAACCCTGTTGTTTATCCTCTTCCTGCGACGGAAAATTGTACAGGCTACCTCCGAGATTGCAGGACAGAGGGATGAACTTCACAAGGCGTATCAGGAAATGGCGGCGCAAAATGAAGAACTGCTGGCGCAGGATGAACTGCTGAGTTTTCAGAACCGCACCCTGCAACTGCAGGAGCAAAGATTGACAGAGCGGAATCGAATTTTGGAAGCGTTGCAGGATACGACTATCGAGATGCTGCAAATAGACGATGTGGATGAATTGTTTGCGCGCATCCTCAAGAGGGCGGCTCAGCTGGCTGGAACCGAAAGCGCAAAAATCGACACATGGGATGCCGCAGGGTCGATGCTTCAGGCACGGGTTGCAATGGGATACGCCGGAAATATTGGACATATTCCGGGGAAAGGCCTTACGGGAGAGGTTATCCAACACGGAAAAACATTGCTGATAGAAGATTACCAGTCATGGGAAAAGCGTCTCCACGGGCCGGAAACGGACGTGATCCTTTCGGCGCTGGGCGTGCCGCTCTTGATTCGTGGCAATGTCCGGGGACTTCTCATAATGGACCACACAGAGCAAGGAAAAAGTTTTTCTCCGGAGCAGATTGCGGCAGTGGAGCAGTTTGCACATATTGCCGCAATTGTCCTCGCAAACGCCGATGACCGAGAAGCTTTGAAAACTATGGCGTATCACGATGCGTTGACGACTCTGCCAAACAGGCCGGCTCTCATGGAACGTCTCGTGCAGGAACTGGACAGGGCTATACGGGGGGAAACCTCCGGGGCAATCCTGTTGCTGGATCTCGATAATTTCAAGATGGTGAATGATTCGCTGGGGCATGCCTGCGGCGACTTGCTTTTGCAGGAACTGGGCAGGCGTTTGCATGAAACCGCTGCGGAGGCCGATATGGTTGCCAGAAGCGGTGGTGACGAGTTTGTGATTTTGTATGGCAATGTGGCTGATGACGGAGTGATTGAGGAATTTGCCGGAAGGATTATGCGATCTGTTTCCCAGCCTTACGAGGTATGCGGCCAGCGTATGTACTGTACCATGAGCATGGGAATTGTACGGTATCCGGCTGATGGGACCGTTGCGGAAGAATTGTTCCGGGATGCGGATACGGTTCTGCACGAAGTAAAAAGCGCCGGAAAAAATTCCTGGCGCTTCTTTGACTCGGCCATGAGGGACACGGTGTATCGCCGGATGCAGCTTGAGCACAGCCTGCACCAGGCAATGGGAAATAATGAACTGTTCGTTGTCTATCAGCCGGTTGTGGAGTTGCAGACACATCGTATCGTTGGATTTGAAACGCTGTTGCGTTGGAATAATCCGCAATACGGAAACGTCTCCCCCGTTTCATTCATCCCGATTGCTGAAGAAACCGGCTGGATTGTTTCCATCGGTCAGTGGGTCATTCGCCAGGCATGTCATTTTATGCAGAGACTGCGCCAGGATGGAAATGAAGATTTATTCGTGGCAGTCAATCTTTCGCCAAGGCAGTTGCGTCAGAGTGATTTTGTTGCGATGGTCCAGTCCATATTGCAGGAAACAGCGGTACCTCCTGAATTGCTCGAATTGGAAATCACGGAAACTCTGTTTATGGAATCAGTGGAACCGAATCTGCAAAAAATCCGTGAACTGCGCAGTATTGGGGTCAGATTGGCTCTGGACGATTTCGGAACGGGATATTCTTCGTTGACCTATCTGAAGAACTTGCCGATCAATACATTGAAAATTGATAAAACATTTGTGGATGATATCGTCGGGAGTTCCGTCAATGCAGCGATTCTTGGCTCGATTATTCAAATGGCTCATGGACTGGAGCTGACAGTAGTTGCCGAAGGCGTTGAAACGGAAGGGCAACGGAACGAGTTGATCCGACAGGGTTGCGACTTGATGCAGGGATATCTGTTCAGCAAACCGGTGTTGGAGAATGAACTTTGCCGGATGTTGACAAAGAAAGCATAGCTGATTCAGAAATAGAGGTCGCGTGAACCGTCCTTGATTTCGGAGAGTTTCTTACTCTTCTTCATCCAGGATTTCCTGAAGCAGGGGAAAGGGAGAGAGCGCCCTGCGCAGGATGCCCATAAGGGCAGCAATGGCAACGCCATAATTCACGATGGGAACACCGGCCTGCTGTACCTCTACGATCCGGGCAAGCATTTCCCGGCGATTTGTCATGCATGCGCCGCAGTGAAGCACCAGTTTGTATTCGCTCAGATTTTTCGGGAAGGTCAGGCCGCTGGAGTGGTCGACAGTCAGTTCTCCTCCGACATGCTGGCGCAACCAGCGAGGGATTTTAACAGTGCCGATGTCATCTTCTACACGGTGATGCGTGCAGGACTCGCTGATCAGTACCTTGTCGCCGGGTTTCAGATGATCGATGGCACGTGCGCCACGCACCATGGTTTCCAGATCCCCCTTGTAGCGGGCAAACAGAATGGAAAAAGAAGTGAGCAGCACATCAGGCGGGGTATCCGCATCGGCCTTGAGAAAAACCTGTGAATCTGTGATTACGATTCTGGGTTTGCGGTTCAGGCTGGCGATACATTCCTTCAATTCCCGCTCTTTGACGGTATAGGCCATGGCGTCATGGTCGAGGATATCGCGGATCATCTGTACCTGCGGCAGAATCAAACGCCCTGCGGGAGCTGCCAGATCGATGGGCACTACCAGGACAGCAACATCGCCCGGTTGCAGCAGGTCCCCCACGATGGTCTGATTGTCCCAACGAGCCGGCGCATGACGGACCATGGCGATTTTCAGATCACCAATGCCGCGTCGTTCGCTGGCGCTGACTGCGACTGCTGCAGCGGCTCCCAGTTCCGATTTGGCGTTTTCCAGAGCCTCCGCTGCAGGAGTTTCCAAGTCGGTTTTGTTAAATACAAGGAGAAAGGGAATGTTTTGCAGCCGGCACTTTTCCGCAAGTTCTTTCTCCGGCGCACCTATTCCGAGCGTGGCATCGGTCACCAGCAGCACCAGGTCGGATTTGCGCAGTACCTCCAGAGATTTTTCGATGCGCAGCTTCCCCAGCTCTCCGACATCGTCCAGACCTGCCGTGTCGATGACGACCACGGGTCCGAGGGGCAGGATTTCCATGGACTTATAGACTGGATCCGTGGTGGTGCCGGCAACCGAAGAGACGATAGCGAGCGATTGATTGGTCAGTGCGTTGATGAGACTGGACTTGCCGGCGTTTCGGCGTCCAAAGAGGGATATATGCAGGCGGTTGCCGCGTGGCGTTTCATTCATGTCGCGCCTCCTTTGTTTTGGCTGGAGCCGGTTTTTTTATCATGCCCGGACGGGTCAGCATTTCCGGCCTCAATAGAATTTCCACCTCTTCTTCTGTAAAGAGGTGGCTTGCAACCAAGATTTGCTTGACGGAGGTATCATCGTGCAGAGCCTGCTTGGCGACGACGGCAGCCCGGTCATAGCCGATTAGCGGTGCAAGAGCCGTTGCAAGAGCTACGCTATGCTCCAGATGAGACAGGCATTTCGCAGGACTGGCGTCGATCCCTGCAATACAGCGGTCTGCAAATAACTTCATCGCTTTTGTGAGTTCTTCCATCGCCGGCAGCAAGTTGGCGGCAATGAGCGGCAAAAATGCGTTGAGCTCCAGCTGACCTCCCTGCGCCGCCAGTGTGATAGCCAAGTCGCGTGCTATGGTCTGATATGCAACCTGGGCTAATAATTCGGGCATGACCGGGTTGACTTTGCCTGGCATGATGGAAGAGCCCGCCTGCAATTCCGGCAGATGGATTTCGGCGAAGCCTCCTTTTGGCCCGGAGGAAAGGAGCCGCAGATCATTGCTGATTTTGATCAGAGTTGCGGCACAGGCCTTGAGCAGACCGGAAACCTCAACAAAAACATCGGCATTTTGCGTGGTGTCGATCATGTTTTCATCCCTGGCAAGGCCGATGCCGGTCAAGGCCCGTAAACGTTCGACAACACCGAAAACATATTTTCTTTCGGCATTCAGGCCGGTACCGACGGCAGTGCCGCCGAGGTTGACCTCGCGCAAGCGTTCTTCCACTTTATAAAGCCGCCATCGATCACGGGCAACTGCCTCGGCCCAGGCGGAAAATTCCTGTCCGAGGGTGATCGGTACGGCATCCTGCATTTCCGTACGTCCCAATTTAAGGATACTTGCAAACTCCGCTTCCTTTTTCTGCAATGCTCCCTGCAGTTGCGCGCAGGCTTCCGAAAGGGGTTGGAGCAGCCGGATGGCCGCAACGCGCAAAGCTGTGGGATACACGTCATTGGTCGATTGCGACAAATTGACGTGGTCCAGGGGGTGAACCACACGATAGTCTCCTTTTTGGCCGCCAAGCAGTTCGATGGCCCGGTTGGCTACGACCTCATTGACGTTCATGTTGGTTGAAGTGCCGGCACCTCCCTGCAAGGCGTCTACCGGAAACTGATCTGAAAACCTTCCTTCCGACACTTCGGCGGCAGCCTGGAATATCGCCGAACCCAATCGGGGCTCCAGAATGCCGAGAGACATGTTCATTTCCACCGCAGCCTGTTTGACTGTGGCAATGGCGCGAATGAGCTCCGGGTGAACCGCTTGTCCGGAAACTGAGAAATTTTCCAGTGCCCGCACGGTATGGATGCCATAATAGGCTTCGGACGGTACTTGCTTTTCGCCGAGAAAATCGTGTTCTGTCCGGTACATGACGACCTCCATATTTTTATTTGCTGCTTAAGGCGGAACGCACCTGGACTCCGTTTATATTGCCAAGTTGCCCTGTCAGGGACCCAATCTCGTCGGTTGTCCCCTGCACAATCAGGGTAATGACCGATATGCCTGTTTCGTTATGTTGAATGCGGGGAATACCCATCCTCCCGGCAATGATTTGTCCATGGCGGCTGAGAATGGCATTGATCTCGGGAGCGCGAAGCGGGTCCTCAATCACAATGCCGATAAAACCAAGTCTTTGTTGCATGGAAACCCCCTTGAAAAAATGAGAAGCCTTGCGCAAACCGCGCAAGGCTGATGAACCTCGTGACACAGGAAACAAGCGTCACTGCGATCATCCCTTGGCGTCAGGCAGCGCCCTGTTCCTCAGGAATCCAGATTTTGTCTTCATTATAAACTTGGGGTCCGATAAAATCAAGTTGCGAAAAAGAATGAAAATCCGTATCCGCCTTGCAGAGGCGACCAGAATTTTTTCGGAGCAGCATTATCATTGTTCACGCAGGAGGAGTTTGAACAAATGTGCAGAAAGCCTTAAAAAGAAGAAGTGCCAAAGGGAATGAGTAAAGGGGAAATCGTTGTGAAAAGCATTCAGATGAAACTGACGGTTACTATTTTGATTATTTTCCTCGGAGCCCTGAGTACCTTGGGTGGGCTGAACTACTGGAAGGCGCGTGAACTCGTCTACACAAGCTCCGTCAACGAAATCAAGATATTGGCCGCCAATTCGGCCAATGAGGTCAGTGACTGGCTTGAGGCGCACAAATACGAAGTGGCCGGCATGGCCCTGGCACCGACCCTGCAGTCTGGAATCCGGGAACAGATTTTGCCTTTCCTGGTTGCTGCAATTAAAGCAAATGGAAGATATGTCTCTTTTGGGTACGTGAATACATCCGGCATCGGGTTTGATTCCAACGCCGTGGCTGTCAATCTCAGTGCTCGGGAATATATCCAAAAAGCCCTGCGCGGAGAACACTCCATGTCAGACCCTGTAGTTTCGCCTGCAACCGGAGCTCTGGTGGCTGTCTTTGCTTCTCCTGTCAAGGCTCCGGATGGCAAAGTGACTGGAGTATTTTTCGGGGCCATCGATCTTGGTGAAATATCCAAAAAGGTTGGCGAGGTAAGAATCGGCAAAACGGGATACGCTTATATGTTGAAAGGCGATGGGATGACGATCGTCAATCCGAATAAAGACCTGGTAATGAAGGACAATCCCTTGAAAAATGAGAAACTGCCGCAATCGTTGCGACAAACGGCCGAACGCATGGTCAAGGGAGAAAAGGGCATCACTGTTTATGAGTACAACGGCATGGAAAAAATGGTGGGTTTTGCACCGGTAAAAAGTGCCGGATGGTCTCTGGCGGTAAGTGCGCCGCTTACTGAGATGACAGAAGGATTGAACGCATTGACGTGGATTTCTCTTGTCACCATCTTAGTTGTGCTGATTATTGCGGCCCTCATTATCGCCTGGTTTGCAAAGAGTATCGCCAAACCCATACGGATTCTCGAGAAGGCCGTGAACACCGTCGCTGCGGGAGATCTGTCCGAAACCAGCATGGGGATCCGTTCCCAAGACGAAATCGGCCGTTTGGCCAGAAGCTTCAAACAGATGGTCGGAAACATGCGGGCGCTGGTCAAGCAAATTTCCAGCGATGCCGAACATTTGGCAGCTTCCAGCGAGGAGCTCACTGCCAGTGCGGAACAATCTTCCCAGGCGACAAACCAGGTCGCACTTTCCATCCAGGAAGTTGCAGGCGGTGCGAACGAACAGATGAATGCCGCAAACGAGGCTGCCGCCGTTGTTACAGAGATGTCGGCCGGTATCCAACAGATTGCTGCGAATGCATCTTCGGTATCCGAACAGTCTGAAACGGCGGCGGATAAAGCAGTCAAGGGAGGAGCGGCTGTGGATAAAGCCGTCAGCCAGATGAGCCAGATAGAACAGACTGTCAATACTTCCGCCCAGGTCGTGGCCAAGCTCGGTGAAAGGTCAAAAGAAATCGGACAGATTGTCGATGCCATCTCAGGGATTGCCGGCCAGACGAACCTGTTGGCTCTCAATGCTGCCATTGAGGCGGCACGGGCGGGAGATGCGGGGCGTGGCTTTGCCGTGGTGGCCGAAGAAGTGAGGAAGCTGGCCGAACAATCGGAAGAGGCGGCCAAGAAAATCGCCGGACTGATCGGAGAAATCCAGGTGGATACGGACAAAGCGGTTCAGGCAATGCAACAGGGAACACAGGAAGTAAAAACCGGTGCGGAAGTGGTGAATGCCGCCGGAATATCCTTCCGTGAGATAGCGGATCTGGTGACGGAGGTTTCGGACCAGGTCGGACAAATCTCCAAAGCGATCCATGAGATGGCTTCGGGGAGTCAGAAAATTGTGGAGTCCGTCAATAAAATCGACGGGCTGAGTAAAAAATCGGCAGGGGAGGCGCAGAGCGTCTCTGCAGCTACGGAAGAGCAACTGGCGTCAATGGAGGAGATTTCCACTTCAAGCCGGGCGCTTGCTACTTTGGCTCAGGAACTTCAGACGGCTGTAGGAAAATTTAAGTTCTAACGATTGAAAATGAAGCGAATCTTGGGAGTTGCGATTCCTACCCCGGTTCCCTCCATGGGCGCCGGGGCTTTTACTTTTCTATCAGAAAATATAACTATCTGGGACATGAGAAACCCACGGCTTCCCCGGCGCAGAGGTTCGGCGCAAGCCATGTTTTCTCAGGCTCAAGATGAAAACAGCAGGATAAATTCCTCTGGAAGACGAAAACGGGGATGAGGGATTGGCAAGGAGTGAAGTGAATATGAATACTCGCTTGTATTATTACACCGGTACGGGAAATTCTCTTTGGATAGCACGGCAACTGGCAGGGCGGCTGCAAGGGGAAACTGCGCTGATTTCTTTGGGAACCGGAATCCCAATGCCTGACGAGTCCTGCGAGAGAATAGGCATCGTTTTTCCTGTTCATATTTGGGGAGTGCCGCGACGCGTATTAGAATTTGTTGAAAAAATGACGGTACAGCCTGGGTGTTATTTTTTTGCGATTGCGGTCAATGCGGGGCAAGTGGCGGCGACACTCGTACAGTTGAAAAAGAGTTTGGCAGCCAGGGGTATCCTGCTCGGTTCCGGGTTCGACTTGAAAATGCCGTCAAACTATATTCCATGGGGTGGTGCACAGCCGGAGAAAAAACAGGAAGAGCTGTTTTCGCAGGCAGAAAAGAAATTGGACAAAATTGCCGAAATTGTTCAGCTCCGGGAAAATGAACCGGTGGAAAAAGGTCCGTGGTGGCAGAATTTGCTGTTTTCTTTTGCCAATAAAATGACCTTTGCGCATGTCCCCAAACTGGACAAGGATTTTTGGGTAGGAGAGCTTTGTAATGGTTGTGGTCTTTGCACCCGGGTGTGTCCGGCAGGAAACATCCGCATGGCGGCAGGAAAACCTGTCTGGCAGCACCATTGCGAACAATGTCTTGCCTGTCTGCAATGGTGTCCGCAGGAAGCGATCCAATACGCAAAAAAAACGGCAGGGAAGAAAAGGTACCATCATCCGAAGATTTCAGCGGCTGACATGGTGGGAGCACCTGTTGGCCGGAAATGAGAATGCCGGATGACTTTGACAGTAAGGGAGCGCTCTGTGATATAATGAGAACGGATTTTTGAGAGATAGGGCGGAATGACCTTTTGCTAAAGCGTTTTATCAAGTTTTCCATCGTCGGTCTGTCCGGAACTGTGGTCAACATGGCCGTTTATGCGTTGGCAGTGCAAGGCGGCCTGTATTACATGACGGCGGCGGTGGTTTCTTTTTTGTTTGCTGTGACAAATAACTTTTACTGGAATTTTCGCTGGACATTCAGGGGACAGGCGCCGGACCGCAGTTTACGAAATAAATATCTGCGTTTTCTCGGTTTCAGCGTATTGAACCTGGGGGTAAATTTGGTATTGCTTCGAGTTCTTGTGGAGTCGTTTTCTTTTGATAAAACGTTGGCACAGCTTGTTGCAATTGGCATGGTGAGCATCCTCAACTTTGGGATGAACGCCCGGTTTACTTTTGGTGAAAAGAGTGGCGGCCAAATTGTGGCGGAACCTGGCAAGGAGGAGAAGTAGGAGTGGCCGGACACCTTATTATTATTCCAACTTATAATGAACGGGAAAATCTTGAGCAATTGCTGGAACGGATCACCTTGACTGATCCGGTGGCTCACATCCTGATAGTGGATGACAATTCGCCGGACAGGACGTATGAAATAGTGGAAAGCCTGATGCAAACGAAATATCAAGGCAGGCTTTTTTTATTGAAACGCGCTGGAAAATTGGGCCTGGGAACCGCTTATATTGCAGGATTCAAATGGGCACTGGCACGGGATTATGAGTATATTTTTGAAATGGATGCTGATTTCTCCCATGATCCGAAGTATCTGCCGGATTTTTTGGCTGCCGTTCAAACGAATGATTTGGTTTTGGGAAGCCGGTACGTGCCGGGTGGTGGCGTGAAGAACTGGGGATTTCTGCGGAAACTGATCAGCCGGGGCGGGAGCTTGTATGCGAGAACGATACTGGGACTGCAGCTGCGTGACCTTACAGGCGGATTCAAGTGCTTTCGGCGTGAAGTGCTGGCGGCTATCAATCTGGATGAAGTGAAGTCAAACGGGTATTCGTTCCAGATTGAAATGACGTACCGGGCGTTCCGCAAGGGATTTAGAATTGCCGAAACCCCGATTGTTTTTGAAGACAGGACGGCAGGCAAATCCAAAATGTCCCGCAAAATATTTCTGGAGGCTGTGTTGATGGTCTGGCGGCTCCGGCTGGATTCGCGCATTGGTGTATGAAAGCGAAGGGTATCGGGCTGCTGGCCGCTGCTTTTCTTGTAAATTCATTTTATAACACTACATTGCCTTTACACTTTGATGAAGCCTACTATTGGGTCTGGTCCCAGCATCTTCAGTGGTCCTATTTTGATCATCCGCCTTTGATTGCATATCTCATTCATCTGGCAACGCTCTTTGGCCATGCGGAATGGCAGATCCGCCTGGTGCCGCTGCTCTGCTCGGCAATGACAGGCTGGGGGATTTGGCGCTTGGGCAATGAAATGTTCGGTTCAGAGGTGGGGCTAAAAGCGTTGGTGATTTTCCTTTTGTCCCCTCTGGCACAGATTGGCTTTGCACTGGCTACACCGGATTCGCCGCTGATTCTTGGCTGGACTGCGGCGATTTTTTTCACCTACAAGGCGGTATTTGAGCAAAAAAAAGCCTTTTACATTGCTGCCGGATTCGCTGCCGGATTTTCCCTGCTGGCAAAGTATACAGCCGTTCTGCTATTGCCGGGGTTATTGCTATTTTTTGTTTTTTCTGCCCGGCGGGACGAATTGAAGAGTCCGTGGCCATATGCGGGAATTCTTGCAGCTCTTTTGATTTTTTTTCCGGTGCTGCTTTGGAATGCAGGGCACGACTGGGTTTCGTTCCGTTTTCAGCTTGCGCACGGGCTCGCCAATGAACGGGTATTGAATCTGAAAACATTAGGGGAATTTATCGCAGTACAGGCGCTTGCGTTGAACCCGGTATTTTTCCTTTCCTTTCTTTGGTTTGGAGCGAAACGGTTTCGGGAGGCTTTCGCAGAGGATCGGCAGGCCTTTCTTTTGTGGCCGTGTCTGTTTGTTCTGGGTTTCTTTGGGTATGCGTCGTTGTTCAAAAGAGTGGAAGGCAACTGGGCTGCTCCGGCTTATGTAACCGGATCGATCTTGCTTGCCTATTGGCTGGATGCTTCAAGACAGAAATGGCTTTATAAAACAGGCATCGTCATGGGGCTTGCCATGACGATGCTTTTGAAAGTGCCGGAACTATTTGATTTTTTGCCTAAACAAATTGTGATGAAAAGACAGGTGCTGGGGTATGATGAAATGTTCCGTTCGGCAGGAAGCCTCATAGCGGATTCTGAAATGGTACTGGCTGCCGATTATAAACTTGCATCCCTTGCATGGTATTATCTGCCCGGAAACCCGGTGGTGCATGTTGTGACCCAATCGCGGCCGTCGCAGTATGACTATTGGAGGGGAACGCTTCAGAAGGCAGGCGGGAAAAACGCGGTATTTTTCGGTTCGACCGGGCAAGAGGCAGAGTTGGCCCTCCTGTTTGAAAAAGTGATCCCCGAGGAATCTCTGTCGTATACGGACCGTTATATTTCCCGGGAAATCAAAGTATATAAATGCTTTACCCTGAAACCTATTCCTGGTTTCGGGTCAGCGAGTCGGCCATCGAATTCAGAGACCGCGCCATTTCATTGACTTCCTGAACTGATCCGGCTACCTGGGTAATAGCCTGGGCGATCTGCGGCATTACTTCGTCGATGTGCCGGGATTGCTCGTAATTTTTTCGACTGTCATCCCGAATCGTCTGCAAAGTCGATTCTATTTTTTTGATGGATTCCCCGGTGGAGGCAGCTAATTTGCGTATCTCTTCGGCAACAACACCAAATCCACGTCCCTGCTCGCCAACCCTGGCTGCCTCGATCGCTGCGTTCAGGCCCAGCATGTTGGTTTGCCCGGCTACGGCTTTAATCAGCCCGATGACCTGATCGGTTTCCTGCAAACGGCCCTGAGATTCGGCAGCGGCCACTGACATGGCCCGACTGACTGCGCTGACTTCCTGGGTTTGCGCAGAGATTTCTTCGGATGTGCTTGCAAGCAGACTGGTATTGTCTGAAAGCTTTGCCGCCATTTCTTTCAATAAATCCTGCTGCTCCACGGATTCGATGATGACTGAGCCACCGATGACCTTTCCGGAAGCATCGTGAATCGGTACGGCGGTCGCAATATACGGCAGGCCGAATGTTGCCTTGTCGCCGCGAACTATGACTCGCCGATTCTCGTTCATGCACCTGTGGACCGCAGTACCGGTTTTAATGGGCGCGCCGGAGGAAATTTTCAGGTCCAGATTCCGTCCCGGCTTATAGAGCAGGTATTTTTCGCGATCAGTGACGGCTACGCCGATATCGCCTGAGAACATGCTCCCCAGCAGAGGCATAACATGGAGAAATTTTTCCAGAATATCATTGTCACTGTCAGACATTAAAACATAGCCCTCCTTCTTGAAATCGAAATCGACAGGCGAACTTTCTTGTCATATAAATAAAAAGAAAGCAAAAACTATGCCAAAGATATGGTTTGTGAAACAATACGTATTGAAATAAATTTGCAGAGGAAGAAAGACAACAGTCAAGGAAAGACTCATCCATTACGTCACAATTGACATTCGGATGCAAAGTCGTCATTTCCTGCAAAAAGAAAGAAAAAATGTTGAGGAGACTAGACAGTGTACAGGAAGAAGGGCAAAGGACTAGACAGGTCGGCAGGCTTATTGTCGCATCAGCGACGTTGTAATATAATCAATACCAAACAAGTCACAAGAGGGATCCGTAGGAAAGAAGCATGGTGTGGAAAGGGAGAGAGATTGTGAAGAAAAGCAGAAAATGGATGGTTATCCCGGTTTTGGCAGCGTTTTTGCTGGGAATGGTGCTTGCAGGTTGTGGCAAGGGGGCGGAGCCTGCCAAGCCGGAAACTGCGAGACCGGAGGCGCCAAAACAGGCAACGAAAGTCGGCGTAGGGATTCTTAAACTTACAAGTTCGGCACCGATTTTTATTGGGATGGAGAAAGGTTTTTTCAAAGAGCAGGGAATAGAGATCGACCCGCAGTGGTTTGACGCAGCTCATCCGATAGCAGTGGCCACGGCTTCGAATAAAGTACAGGTTGGCGCCACAGGCATCACTGCCAGTCTTTTTAACATGGTGGCCGGGGGACAGAATCTGTCCATAGTGGCGGACAAAGGACGGGAACAGAAAGGCTACTCCTCTTCTGCCGTGTTGGTACGGACCGACCTTTGGGATGCGGGTGCGAAAAAAATAGAAGACCTGAAAGGAAAACGGATAGGAATCACCCAAACGGGGTCCACTTTCCATTATATGATTGGCCGACTCCTGGAAGCCAAGGGGCTTACACTGTCGGATGTGGAACTGGTGCCGCTGGGGAAACTCAGTTCCCTGATGGCTGCGTTGCAGGGAAAACAGGTTGATGCGGTGATTCTGAACGAGCCAAACATCACCAAGGTGCTAAAAGACGGTTATGGAAAGCTCATCACCCAAGTCGGTGACGTGATTGACTATCAGACTTCCGGAATTTTCTTTGCACCGGAATTCATGAAGAACGAAGACGCGGCTGTAAGATTTCTGATGGCTTATATCAAGGCCTCCCGCTACTATTATGATGCGGTTTTGGTACAAAAGGACGGGAAACCGGCACCGGGTGCAAACTATGAAGAAGTGGTCGGCATCATTGCAAAATATACTGGTGCTCCGGCTGCAGATGTCAAACTGGGTCTTCCTTACATGGACAGGGACGGCAAACTGCTTGCCAGCGATATTCAGACACAGATCGACTGGTACTTCAAAAACAAAATGATTGAAAAACAGGTGAGTGCAGCCCAAGTCGCCGATACGAAACTTTGGGATGCAGCCCTGAAAAAAATCGGCGCCGGCAAATGAGAGTAGTCATTGACCAGGTCAACAAACAGTATGCAGGACCGGACGGCAGTCCGGTCGTTGCTTTGCAAAACATAGACCTGACCATTGAACAGGAAGAATTCGTTGTTCTTGTGGGACCCAGCGGTTGTGGAAAGTCGACTTTGCTTAACATGGTGGGCGGGCTGCTTGCACCGACCTCAGGCCGCATCGTGGTGGAAGGGCTGAGTGAAGACAGGGATCCGTCAGTCGGTATCGTATTTCAGGAAGTAGGCCTTTTCCCCTGGCGCACCGTCGAGGGAAACGTCGGATTTGGCCTCGAAGAAAGCGGACTTTCTGCTTCCGAACAACAGGAACGAATCCAACAGAACATCGAACTGGTAGGCTTAGTAGGCTTTGAAAAATCCTACCCCCATCAGTTGTCCGGAGGAATGCGCCAGCGGGCCGGTATTGCGAGGACACTGGCGATACAGCCGGATCTTTTGCTCATGGATGAGCCGTTCTCAGCCCTGGATGCACAGACGCGGACCCTGATGCAGGAAGAATTGCTGCGCATATGGGAAACAAAACGGCTCAGCACGCTTTACGTGACTCACAATATCCAGGAGGCTGTATATCTGGCAGACCGCATCGTAGTATTGTCTCGCCGACCCGGGCGGGTTACCAGTATTTTGCCGATAGATCTGCCGCGCCGCAACCGTGACGGTGCGGAACATGTGGCCGCATTCAATGCGTATTGTGAAAATATCTGGCGCCTCATCCGCAAAGACGCGGAAGAAGCCCTGCGGGAGGCGTAGAAAAATGGAGGGTTTTCAAAGAGAAGTTCGCTTCCGGCTGGCTTTTATGGAACGGAAAGTTTCCAAATGGACCGGGCCGGGCGGCATATTGGCCCTGCTATTGTTCTGGCAGGCAGTATGCATGACAGGCTGGGTATCGGAACTCTATCTTCCTGCGCCGACCTCGATAGTAAAAACCGGCTGGACCATGGTTATTAGTGGAGAAATTTCCGTGAATATGCAGGCAAGCCTGCAACGGATCGGCTGGGGCTTTTTCATCGGCAGCGCTGCCGGCATAGCCATCGGGCTATTGACCGGGTTTTCCCGCCTGGCGGAAGCTGTGGGGAATCCGATGATTTACTCGCTGTATCCCATACCTAAAATTGCTTTGCTGCCCTTGATCATACTATGGCTGGGCATCGGAGAAGTTTCCAAGGTCAGCATTATCGCCCTCGGGGTATTTTTCCCGGTAGTCATCAATACGTATTCCGGCGTGAAGAATGTGGATCCGTTGTTGCTCAGGGTCGCTGTCAGCTATCGCACATCCCGGCTGAATATCATTCGCAAGGTTGTGTTGCCTGCGGCATTGCCTGTTATCTTTGCCGGGCTCAAGCTGGCGGCGGGAACCTCTCTGCTGCTGCTGGTGGCAGCAGAGATGATTGCTGCGAAAGAAGGCATCGGTGCGATGATACTTCACTACGGAGACCTGATGCTTACGACCAAACTCATGGTCGGGGTGCTCGTATTGTCTTTGCTGGGACTGATTTTTAACCGTTTGCTGGAATGGCTGGAGCACCGCCTGATACCTTGGAAATAAAAAAAACAAAAATCCTGCGTAAGGCAGGATTTTTTTTGCCTGAAACGAAAGTAAGAATACTGTAACAATTCTGTATAAACCGTTTTATGAGAAAGGGAGGACGAACACGTGACGAAAAAATGGACTCTGGTTTCCCTGTTTCTGGTACTGACCATGCTTGCGGTGGCAGGCTGCGGCGGTGGCGCAAAACCTGAGGCAAAGCCGGAAGCGCCCAAGGCAACCTTCCCAACGAAAGCAGTTTCAGTCATCGTTCCTTATAACGCCGGCGGCGGCACCGATTTAACCGCACGGGCGCTTGCCAAGGCAAGCGAAAAACATCTTGGCAAACCGATCGTCATTGTCAACAAATCCGGCGGAGGAGGGGCCGTTGGGTTTTCTGAAGGCTCAAACGCCAAACCTGACGGCTACACAGTCACCATGGTCACCGTAGAGCTCACCACTCTGCGCCATCTGGGACTTGCCACCAACAGTTACAAGGATTTCAAGGCAATCGCCCAGATCAACTATGATCCTTCGGCAATTACCGTAAAAGCTGACTCGCCCTGGAAGAATGCCAAGGAATTCCTGGCTTATGCGAAAGCCCATCCTGGCGAAGTGAAAGAAGGAAATTCCGGCCCTGGGTCAATCTGGCACTTGTCGGCTGCCGGTGTTGAAAAATCGGCAGGCGTGAAATTCACACATATCCCCTTTGACGGCGCTGCGCCGGCAGTTATTGCCCTCATGGGCGGCCATGTCGACGTCGTTTTTGTCAGCCCGGCCGAAGTCAAGGCCCAAGTGGAAGCCGGAAAAATAAGGCCTCTGGCTATTGTTGACTCCAAGCCGTCTGATGCCCTGCCGGGCGTGAAAACGTTCGAAGAGGAAACCGGCATCAAAACGACCTTTGTAGGTCCTTGGCGCGGCCTCTGCGTACCGAAAGACACCCCAGAGGATATCGCCAAGATTCTGACCGACGCCTTCATGAAAGGGGCGAATGAGCCGGAATTCAAGGACTATATGAAGAAGAACGGCCTCGGCATGGCCATCAAAGATGGCGCCGGATTCACGAAATTGATGGCGGATAGCGATGCCGCCTTCGCCGAACTGGTACCGGCCCTTGGCCTCAAGAAATAGAGAAGAATTATCAATGTTCCACCTTGTTTGAAGCATTCCGTCGACTATCGGAGGTCGTTCTCTATGCGTCCCGAGAACGGCCTCCTTCGTTGTTACACTGATTCTCCAGATTTCATCATGCCTCTACACTCCATTTGGAAGGACTTGATAACATGAAGAATGCTGGTGTTTGGTCTGGTATTATAATTATGTGCATCGGAGGGATATTCCTGTGGGGATCCCTGGGCCTGAAATATTCGAGTCCTGTAGGACCGGGGCCGGGGTTGTTTCCCTTCTGGCTAAGCATTATTTTAATCTGCGTCTCGCCTTTTTACATATGGGAATCGATAAAAAAAGACGTCATCTTGTTGTCGGATGTAATACCCAGGGGCAAAGAATTGAAAAGTCTTGTCGGCATTGCAATTTCTCCGGTGGTTTTTATGGTCCTCGTTCCTTTTACCGGATTTTGCATTGCCGGGACGGTTCTCATGCTGATGCTTCTAATGCGTGAGTATAAATGGCAGTCGGCGTTGGCGATTTCCCTGATCACAGCGATAGTCACCTTTCTGCTTTTTAATTCTTTTCTGGATGTGCCGCTGCCTGTCAACGCATTCGGTTGGTAAGGGGAGAGTAATATGGAACAATGGATCGGCGGCTTCCACACCGCACTTTCGGGATGGAATCTGCTTTATTGCTTAATCGGAGTAACGATTGGCATGCTAATCGGAGTTCTGCCGGGAATCGGACCCACAACAGGTACGGCGGTATTATTGCCGATTTCTTTCAGCATGGAGCCGGTATCGGCGATCATCATGCTGGCGGGAATTTATTACGGGGCGATGTATGGTGGCACTGTCACCTCGGTGCTTATCAATGTGCCAGGCGAAGCGGCCTCCGTCATCACCTGTCTGGACGGATACCCCATGGCCAAGCAGGGCAGGGCAGGGGCCGCCCTCGGGATTGCCGGAATCGGCTCGTTTATCGGTGGCACGATTTCCATATTCGGGCTGGCGTTTATCGGTCCACCGTTGGCAAATTTCGCTCTGAGGTTTGGACCGCCGGAATTCTTCGCCCTCATGGTTTTGGGGATGACGATGGTTATCGGTTTGTTGGGCAAATCTACGATCCGCGGCATCGTTTCCGCGGTCTTGGGGTTAAATCTCGCGCTCATCGGTCAGGACCCGACCTCAGGCTCCCTCCGGTTTACCATGGGTATACCGTATTTGATGGGCGGCATCGACTTTGTGACCGTTGCCATGGGTCTATTTGGATTGTCGGAGATTCTCCTCAGCGCGGAAGCAAGCTATAAAGCCGAAAAACCTGCGGAAATAACAAGTGTTTTCCCCAAACCCGAAGAATGGATACCCAGTCTGAAGGCTATCGGACGGGGAACGGGCATCGGCTTTCTGATCGGCCTGATTCCCGGCACTAATTCTGTCATTCCGGCGATTCTCTCCTATGCGGCCGAAAAGAAGCTGGCCAAAGATCCCTCCCGTTTCGGCAAAGGAGCGATCGAAGGCGTGGCCGGGCCGGAAACAGCCAACAATTCCTACTGCGGCGGTGCTCTTATCCCCCTGTTCACCTTGGGGATTCCCAGTTCACCGACCATCGCCATCTTGTTTGGGGCGTTCATAATGCATGGCTTAACCCCGGGGCCGACACTGTTCGTAAACAATCCCGATTTCGTGTGGGGCATCATCGCCAGTATGTTCATCGGAAACGCAATGCTGCTCGTCATGAACGTGCCGATGGCCCGCTATTGGGCTAAGATCGCCACAGTGCCATTCGAGTTGCTGTTTCCGATCATCGTGCTTATTTCGGTTGTTGGCGCCTATACCGTCAATAACAGCCTGTGGGACGTAGGACTGATGGTTGTCTTTGGTATTATGGGCTATTTTATGAAGAAACTTGACATGCCGATGGCCCCCATCGTTTTAACTTTTGTTTTGGGGAAAATGATGGAAGCCTCCCTGCTTCAATCCCTGACCATGTTCCACGGGAGCTTTCTCGCCATCTTCCAGCGCCCCATTGCTGGCACGCTTTTGAGTTTGGCGATCCTGATCATCGCTTTTAGCTTGTTTTCAGGCATTAAGAGAAAACGCGACATCTTTTCCAGCGATGTTGAAATGTAAGTCTGGTATATCATCTGCCTGTTTGCGGAATTATTGCATGACCCGCTTCCGTAGGCGACAGAAATCCAAAGTGTAAAGCTTATTTTAAATTGCAGGGCAGATCCCGATGCAGGGATTTGTCCTTCTTTTATGGTATTACTCTTGTTAGAGAGGGGGAGTGCGGCTATGTTGCAGCAAATTTCCTGGAAAATCGGCGGGCAACAGGGAGAAGGAATCGAAAGTGCTGGAGAATTGTTGGCTACAGGACTGAACCAACTGGGGTATTATCTTTATGGGTACCGTGTTTTTTCCTCCCGCATACGAGGGGGACATACCAATTACAATATCCGTGTCAGTTCAGTACCGATTGCCTCTGTTGCGGACGGGATAGATGTTTTAATTGCACTGGATCAGGAAACGATTGCTCTATGCGCGCGGGAAGTGCACAATGGCGGTCTGATTCTTGCCGATAGTTCTTTTTCTCCTGTGTTGCCGGAAGCGCTCCAGGTATCAATGGTTTCCGTACCACTGGCAGAATTGGCCGCAAAGGCAGGCAGCGCAAAAATGAAAAATGTTGCAGCAGTGGGGATGACTGTGGCCATGCTCGGGCTGGCGGCGACAAAATGGGAAAAACCGTTGAATGAGGAATTTGCCCCGAAAGGGGACAAGATTTTGCAGGAAAATTTGGCATCGCTCCAAAACGGCTGGGACTATGCCATGACAATGACTGACTTCGCCGGTAGGTGGAAAATGGAAGCTGGAGATGGAATCCCCAGGCTCTACGTAATAGGCAATGAGACGATCAGCCGGGGAGCAGTTGCCGCCGGTGCGAAATTTATGGCGGCATATCCCATCACGCCGGCATCGGAAATCATGGAAAACATGGTGCAACGACTGCCGGAGCAGGGCGGACGCATGGTACAGACAGAAGACGAAATCGCTGCCTGCATGATGGCCATCGGAGCCAATTATGCAGGCGTTCGAGCCTTCACTGCCACATCGGGTCCGGGATTGTCCTTGATGGCGGAATCGATCGGGCTGGCGGCTATGACGGAAACTCCGCTGGTGGTCATCGATGTGCAGCGTGGAGGACCATCCACCGGTCTGCCGACAAAACATGAGCAGTCTGATGTTTTGGCGGCGCTTTTTTCCACTCATGGCGAGGCGCCAAAAATCGTCCTGGCGCCGGATTCCATTGCGGCGGCGTATCAGGATACGATCGAAGCGTTTAATCTGGCGGAAGAATTTCAATGTCCGGTGATTTTGTTGTCCGATATGCAGCTTTCACTTGGCGTACAGACCATCGCTGCGTTGCCGGACGAGTCGCCGGAGCAGCGACGCGGGAATTTGATGCCGGCGGATTCTTTGCCTGAATTACCGAAAAACCAGTACTTTCGGAGATACCAGGTAACGCCGGACGGAATATCGCCGCGAGTCATTCCGGGAACGAAAAATGGCATGCATCACTCGACCGGCCTGGAACACGATGAGACCGGACGACCCTTTGAAGGAACAGCCAACCGGGTTGCACAGACTGATAAACGACAGAGAAAATTGGCGACGGTTGTTAAACAATTTTCCCACCCCGTAAAGAGAGATACACCATACGAAGAAGCGGATTTGCTGGTTATCGGAGTCGGTGCGTCTTCCGGTCCGATGACGGAAGCGGTGGCGCGATTGCGGCAAGACGGCATTCGTGTCAATCAGGCAGTGATCCGTCTGCTGCAGCCGTTTCCGACGGATCTGTTGGAGACGGAAATGGTGAAAGCAAAACAGATTGTTGTCGTGGAACACAATGCCACAGCGCAGTTGGCCGCTTTGATCCGGATGCGCACGACGGTTGGAAGGCCTGTCCACTCCGTATTGAAATATGACGGAAATCCATTTCGGCCGGCGGAAATCGATGCCGGTTGCCGGGAGGTGTTATAATGTCGTCTGTTGCAGATTTTCAGTTTAATGTCAAACAAAACTGGTGCCCTGGTTGCGGTGATTACTCCGTACAGGCGGCGATTCAGCGTGCACTCGGCAATCTTGGCGTCGGGCCGCATGAAGTGGTCATTGTATCAGGCATTGGCTGTTCCAGCCGGTTGCCGGGATATGTGAACACCTATGGTTTTCACTCTACCCATGGCCGGTCACTTCCCATGGCGCAAGGCGTCAAGCTTGCCAATCCGGCTTTGACCGTACTGGCGTGCGGCGGTGACGGCGACGGTTTTGCCATCGGGCTTGGACACACCATCCATGCCATGCGTCGCAACGTGGACATTACCTACATCGTTATGGACAATCATGTCTATGGATTGACAAAGGGACAGGTTTCGCCGCGCAGCGATCTGGGTTTCAAGACAAAGACAAGCCCAAATGGTTCTACAGAACCGCCGGTTCCGGCTTTGGAAGTGGCGCTGGCGTCTGGGGCGGGTTTTGTGGCACAGGGTTTTTCAAAAGACTTGAATGAGCTTGCTGCGTTGATTGAAGCTGGAATCCGGCATAAGGGCTTTTCCTATATCAATGTCTTCAGTCCCTGTGTTACTTTCAACAAGGTAAACACTTACGAATGGTATAGCCAAAGGCTGAAGCGGATTTCCGACATCGACGGATATAATCCGGCAAACCGTGCGGTCGCCATGCAATGTGTGATGGAATACGATGGACTGGTTACCGGTCTGGTGTATGAGAGGAAATAAATGATGAAGACCCCGGCTCAAAATAGCCGGGGTCTTCATCGGGGGGGAAGGGGGAAGAAGGGGGGAGAAAAAACTTTATTTAATCTTATTGATATCAGACGGATCGATTATAGCGGTATCGCCTTCTTCGCCGGTACGGATACGCACCGCGTTGTCGATGCCGTAGACGAAAATCTTGCCGTCACCGACATTTCCTGTTCGACAGACGGTTTTGGCAGTTTCAATCACCTGTTCCACCGGAACTTCACAAACTACAATTTCGACTTTCACTTTGGGCACAAGGTTGATGGTATACTCCATGCCGCGGTATACTTCGCGGTGCCCTTTCTGTAGTCCGCAGCCAAGAACCTGAGTTACGGTCATGCCTGTTACGCCAATTTTATTCATGCCTTCCTTTAATGCTTCCAATTTTTCCGGTCTGGTAATAATATCAATCTTGGTTATCTTTCTCATGCGACAACCCTCCTTATATCTAAGACTTTATGCCAAACTTGTCTTTGTTGCAACCTTATGTTGCGGCATGGATGACATATAGTCGACTGCGGAACCGGTGACCAGATCCTGATAAGCATATCCCCGTTCACCATGTTCAGTGACATCGAGGCCCTGCAGTTCCTGCGATTCGTCGGCGCGAAGCTCCATCACCAGGGAAAGAGCTTTGATGATAATGAACGTCATCACAATGGCAAAGGCCCAGCTTGCGGCGACACCAATGAACTGACTGGTAAACTGGGCCGCGTTGCCGAACAGCAGACCATCAGCTCCAGATTCATTTACCGCTTTCGAAGCAAACAGCCCGGTGGCCAGTGCGCCCCAGGTTCCGCCGACTCCGTGAACGCCAAAAGCGTCAAGCG
>CAZXCC010000002.1:0-9363 GCA_964638945.1 uncultured Veillonellaceae bacterium
TGATATTTGTTGACGTATTCCATCACGATGGTATTGATAATCACGGATGCCGCTCCCATGGAATCCGTGAAACCCACTGAATGGGAAGGCGCATAGATGACGTGATCGGCCAGGGGGACGAGCGGAGAGAGTTCGTTGTTGGTGATTGCCACCACAGGCCAGTTGAGGGTTTTGAGATATTCAACGATTTCGATGGTTCGCAATGGATAGCGGGGATAGCCAAAGGCGATCACAAGCGCTTCTTTTTCAGCCCAGGGAAGGAAGGCGTCGAAAGTATGCACTCCCCCCTGACTGACGGTAATGACCTCCTTGGATAAAGCGCGAATAAACATATAGCTGCAGTATTCGGCCAAGGCAGCGGAGGAGCGCAGTCCGACAACGGCGACTTTTTCTGTCTTGCACAGCCGGGCAAGAATATTTGTCATGGTTGCGGGGGAATATTTGGCAACCAGCTCATTTAAATTACGATCTTCCGCCTTGACGATATCCATGAGGGTATTTGTTCCCCTTCTGGTCTTTCGGGCGGACAGTTCTACGTAATCCGTCATGGTCATTTCATGACGGATTATTTGTTGTATTTTCTCACAAAATTCCGGATATCCCTTATAGCCTAGAAAACGGACAAACCGGATGACGGAAACTTCAGAGGTATCGACTTCGGATGCCCATTGCTGGGCTTTCATGAAAGCAACTCCAACAAAATTGGTGATCAGATAATTGGCGAGTTTTCGATATACGCCGGTATAGCTGTCCTGAAAAGACTGGATGTGCTGGATGAAATCGTTTTTGTTCTTAATTTTGTCGAGTGCGGACGCCATTCATTTCACCTTCCCGATTCATCAGACGCTACGAGGGAATTATATCATTAAAATCCAAACATATACAGTTTTATGTTGCTATAACAACATAAAATAAATTGACGTAATTACTACAACATTGATATAATTGCGCTAATCAGAATAATTGCCAAAATGTTGGCGTGTTGACTGCCGAATTTTCGGCGCCTGCTGCGGCTGCTTTGGAATTCTTTGAAAAGGTAAATGCTCTGCGCGATCTGCTTTTATTGGCATCCCATGTTTTCTTGTCATGTTGGAACGAAAGTTGCATACATGCCAGACGAAGGTGCGGCCGGGAGCGGATTGGGGGAGAGGAAGGCATTTGCGAAAGAAGCCGGTTTCAGAGGGAGTTTATGCAGTCAAGCGAAAAAGGAGGCGTCGAAAATGAACAAGGGAATTTGTAAATATGGAACGCATAGGGTTTTGGAGCCGCAGGGCGTATTGCCGCAACCGGCCTGGAAAATCGATAATTCCATGAAAATTTACGACAATGAATTGCTGATCGATGTTGATACGCTGAATATTGATGCAGCCAGTTTTACACAAATAAAAAAACAGGCGCAAAACGACCCGCAGGCCATGGCGAAAATCATGCTGGATATCGTTGCACAACGAGGCAAACATCACAACCCCACTACAGGTTCCGGCGGCATGCTGATGGGAACCGTCGCGGAGATTGGACCGCAATGGCAAGGAAAAACTCCGGTAAAAGTCGGGGACCGGATTGCCACATTGGTGTCCTTGTCTTTGACACCGCTTGCGATTCACAAAATCAAAGAGATTCATATGGAACGGGAACAAGTGGAAGTGGATGCGCAGGCCATTCTTTTCAGCAGCGGGATTTATGCCGTTTTGCCGCAAGACATGCCGCCTTCACTGGCGCTGGCGGTATTGGATGTCGCAGGTGCGCCGGCCCAGACAGCCCATCTTGTCCGTCCCGGCCAAACGGTGCTGGTTATCGGCGGCGGCGGAAAGTCGGGGATGCTTTGCCTTTATGAGGCGAAAAAGAGAGCTGGTGTCTCCGGTACAGTCATCGGGATGGGCTCTGGACAGGCCGGCTGCGACAGGATGAGACAAATGGGATTTGCCGATGCGGTAATCCAGGCGGATGCGACAGACCCCCTGCAGGTAATGAAAAAAGTGTCCGAGATTACCGGCGGACAGCTTGCGGATGTGGTGATAAACTGCGTCAATATTCCAGGCACGGAAATGGCTTCGATCATGGCAACCAAAGATGGAGGCACCGTATATTTTTTCAGCATGGCGACCAGTTTCACCGGTGCTGCGCTTGGCGCCGAAGGAATCGGCAAGGATGTGACCATGCTGATCGGCAACGGGTACTGCCGCAACCATGCAGTGGTCGCGTTGCAGACCGTGCGGGAAAGTCCGGTGCTATGGCGGGTCTTTAACGAATTATACGCATAGGGTGAAACATGGGCAGATGGAACGAACTGTTTTCCGCACCGCCCTCCCGCCTGACGGTGATTGGGATGGCAAAAAACTCAGGCAAGACAGTAACGCAAAATTATTTGCGCACACTGGCCGGTGCCGATGGAAGAATCGTCGGTTTGTTATCCATTGGGCTGGACGGGGAAAGCGCCGACGCGCTGACAAAGCTGCCCAAACCGGCTGTGTGGGTCGAACCGGGAACGATTGTTGCCACGGCGGAAACCATGATAGAACGGCCGCTTTTGTGGGAATGTCTGCGGAAAACAGGAATATCTACACCCGTTGGAAAGATTCATATCCTGCGCGCCCGTAGCAAAGAACAGATTGTTTTGGCGGGTCCGGGTAAAAACAGCGAAGTGAACAGCGTACTGCAGGACATGATTGCGTACGGCGCGCAATGCGTGTTCATCGACGGCGCTTTCGACAGGCAAAGTTCGGCAGACCCGTTGATCAGCGACCAGGTGGTTTTGGCAAGCGGTGCATCGTTGCACAGCGATCTGGATACGCTGGTGTCACTGACCCGATGCCGTGTGGAACAGCTGACACTGCCGGAATGCATCCCTGCTCACGCGGAGCTGGCCCGGCAATGCCGGGGCAGGATCCATCGTTTTTCCGGGGGTGTTCTGGAAACGTTGAATTATGCAACTGCTTTGCTTGATTGCCGGGAATGGTCCGGGGTGATGAAGGATTCTGAAGTATTGTTCATCAAGGGAGCTGCGGGCGAGGGTCTCGGGGAAGCGTTGCTGAAAAAGGATTTCCCTCCAAAGGTCGTTGTTCAGGATGGGGGCAAAATTTTTCTTCCAGCGGGCATATGGCAAAGACTGCGACAAAAAAAAGTGTCCTTTGCAGTGGAACGGACTATCAATCTTCTGGGTGTTACAGTGAATCCCGCCTGTCCGGGAAGTGTTGGACTGGACCCGGATCAACTGCTCGCATCCATGGGAAGGGCCATATATCCCGTTCCGGTGTTGGATGTGGTACGGGAACTGAAATATGTGCGGAATGTGCAGGGCGAAAAGGAGGTATCTGGGTGTTGAACCGGATGGAAAACAGGCAGGACTGGTTTGACCAGATACTGGGGAATATGGAAGAAGCCGTACATGTTCTGGATTGTGACGGGATAACCGTTTATTACAACAGGGCGGCAAGTGAAATGGATGGCCTGAATCCGTGCGAAGTCGTGGGAAAACATGTTTTGCAGGTTTATCCGTCCCTGACGCTGGAAACAAGCAGCCTGCTGCAGGTTCTGTCGACAGGAAAGCCGATTTTGAACCAACAGCAGACGATTGTGAGCCGTACAGGCAAAACTGCGACCATTTTATATTCCACTTATCCTCTTTTTCAAAACGGCGTGCTGGCAGGTGCATTTGACATGTGCCGCGATATTACCAAGATCAAGGAACTGGCAGAACGGGTCACCGAACTCCAGGCTGAACTGTTGGGAGTCAGACGGGTTGGGCGCAGCAAAAACATAGAAAATGAAACAGGCTGCCTGGCCAGATACAATTTCAACGACATCATGGGTAGCCATGAGTCCATCGTAAAGCTGAAAGTGCTGGGGCAAAGAGTGGCCGCAACCAGTTCCCCCGTACTTGTGCTGGGGGAAACCGGCGTGGGCAAGGAATTGCTTGTGCAGTCCATTCATAACGCATCCCCGCGGAAAAATAAGCCGTTTGTGGCACAGAACTGCGCCGCATTTCCTCCGACTTTACTGGAAAGCATATTGTTCGGCACTGTAAAAGGCAGTTTCACAGGTGCGGAGGACAGGCCCGGTTTGTTTGAGCTGGCGGATGGCGGCACATTGTTTCTGGACGAAATGAATTCCATGCCGATGGAACTGCAGAGCAAGCTGCTTCGCGTATTGCAGGACGGAACCATACGGAGGGTTGGCGAAAGTTCGCTGCGACAGGTGGATACCCGTGTGATTGCCTGCACCAATGTCGAACCGGAAGAAGCGGTACGCAACAAGGAACTGCGGGTGGATTTGTATTATCGTCTGAATGTGGTGTCGCTAAAAGTCCCGCCGCTGCGGGAACGAAGAAGCGATGTGCCGCAACTGGTGCGTCATTTTATCAAGTTGTATAATGCCCGGCTGGAGCGAAACGTACTCCATGTGAGTGAAGAGGTTCAACGGATCTTTGCTGATTATCCATGGCCCGGTAACGTACGGGAGCTTCAGCATGCCGTGGAGCACGCCATGAATGTCGTTTCGGGCCGGACGATGGAACTGGAGCACTTGCCGGAACGACTCAGAAATTATCGCACGCCGGCTTTATCCGGCGTGAATGCCCCGGGTATTTCAACAGAAACTTGTTCCAATTTGCCGGAATTGCTGCGGAATGTTGAAAAACAGGCGCTGATTCAGGCGCTGGAGCAATGCGGCGGGAATGTATCGAAAGCGGCAAACTGCCTTGGGATTCCCAGGCAAACCATTCAATACAAACTTCGAATCCATGGCCTGCTGGAACCAGGCCTGTCAAAGGAGGAACAACGATTTGGGAAAACTGAATCTGGATCAATATAAAATAGCGCGCGGACGAGAACTGGCCGCAGCGATTGTGGCGCAAATACGCCGGCATATAGATACTCATACGACGGTCAGCGTGGAACGCGCAGTATTGCGGCTGCTTGGCATAGACGGCGTGGATGCGGCAGGCGTGCCTCTGGTGAACCGGGTCGTGGAGGAGCTGCAAAGCAAAGGAGTTCTGGCGCGAGGCGCGATGTTCTGGGTGGTCAATGCGGTGTTGAATCTGAATTTGACGGCACAGCAGATTGCGGAAGGAGTGGCCCGGGGAGAAATCCACCTGACGGAATTGCCGCGGGGCAAGGACGAAGATGTGAACGACCTGGCGCTAGTTCTGGCGGAGACGGCGCTCGCAAAAATCCGTTTTCTGCGCAAGGAGCGTGAGCTGCTGCGCGATGAGCTCGGCAAAGGCAAAGAACCGCTCTGTTATGTCATCGTGGCGACAGGCAATGTATATGAAGATGCTGTTCAGGCACAGGCGGCAGCCCGGCAGGGCGCCGATATCGTCGCAGTGATCCGGACCACGGGGCAAAGTTTGCTGGACTATGTTCCGTTTGGGCCGACAACTACCGGGTTTGGCGGAACATATGCCACACAGGCCAACTTCCGAATTTTGCGGGAAGCGCTGGATGAAGTGAGCCGGGAAATCGGCCGCTATGTTCAACTGACGAATTACTGCTCGGGGCTGTGCATGCCGGAAATCGCCGTGATGGGTGCCTGGGAGCGTCTGGACATGATGCTGAATGATTCCATGTACGGGATCATTTTCCGCGACATCAACATGAAGCGGACTTTTGTCGATCAGTTCTTTTCCCGCCTGGTCAACGGATATGCCGGTGTGACCATCAACACGGGGGAGGATAATTATCTCACCACGGCGGATGCCATTGACAGCGCCCACACAGTGCTGGCATCCGATCTTATCAACGAGCAGTTTGCCCTGCTTTGCGGCATGAAGCCCGGCCAGATGGGGCTGGGGCATGCCTTTGAAGTCGACCCGCAAACAACAAACGGGTTTTTGTATGAAATGGCGCATGCAGAACTGGTTCGGGAGGTTTTTCCGGATTGTCCGATCAAGTACATGCCGCCAACCAAGTATATGACAGGCAATATCTTCCGCGGACATGTGCAGGACACTCTGTTCAACGTTTGTTCGATCATGACGGGACAGAGCATCCACCTGCTGGGCATGTTGACGGAAGCCATTCATACGCCGCTGATGCAGGACCGATTCCTCAGTATTGAAGCAGCAAAATATGTATTCAATACCATGCGCGACTTGAACGGCGAGATTTGTTTCCGCCCGGATGGATTTATTCAGCGACGGGCTGAAACGGTTTTACACGAAGCGGTGGAAATGCTGGAAAAAATTGCAGACGCCGGTCTGATGCAGGCGCTTGCGAATGGCTGGTTTGCCGACATCAAACGGCTGCCTGAAGGTGGCAAGGGACTGGATGGAGTGATTGCAAGGTCGCCGGAATATGTAAATCCCTTCATTGACTTGATCCTGCAGGAGGTGACCGAAAATGAAGGCTGATTTGACTGCAATTACACCGTATGGTGACACTTTGGGAGACGGCATTATGCAACTGTCTTTTACCTTGCCTGTCGCCCTGTCGGCTGCGTCCAAAGAAGCCGCGCGCCAGCTTGTCGCCGGCATTGGCCTCGAAAATCCTACTGTGGCGCATGCGGAAGCAATCAGTGACCAATTTAGTTTCTTTGTAATTTATGCAAGTTGTCGCAAAACGGTAGATATCACAAAAATTACTGTACCGGAAGTGAAACTGCAGGTGCTGACAAAATCGGAGATTGACAGTGCCATTATTCAGGAGCTGGGACGAAAACTCAGGGTCATCGGGGCCTGCATCGAAAGTGATGCCCATACGGTGGGGATTGATGCCATCATCAACATGAAAGGGATCAACGGACACAAGGGGCTGGAGAGCTATCACGAAATAGCAGCCGTCAATCTGGGTGCTCAGGTGACCTGCGAAGAGCTTGTCCGCAAAATCCACGAACTGTCAGCCGATGCAGTATTGGTTTCCCAGGTGGTCACACAGAAAAACATTCACATCACCAACCTGACCAGGCTGATCGACCTGCTTGAAGCCGAAGGCCTGCGCGATAAAGTGACACTGGTGGTGGGCGGACCGAGGATTACCCATGAATTGGCCAAAGAACTGGGATATGATGCCGGGTTTGGCCCCAACACCTATGCGGAACATGTGGCCTCTTTCCTGGTGGATGAACTTTGCCGGAAACGTCGACTTGCAGGGACCCCTTTGCAGAGGGACGGTGGCGAACATCATGGATAAGCTGATGATCACAGTGGCCCCGGTGGGAGCGGAAGCGACCCGCCGTGACAACCCCAACCTGCCGCTGACACCGGAAGAGATTGCCGAGGAAGCGGTTCGGTGCGAGGCGAAAGGAGCCTCCATCATCCACCTGCATGTCCGGGACAGCAACGGCCATCCCACGCAGGATAAAGAAACCTTCCGGCAGGTGATCGGGCAGGTGAAAAAGCGCAGCAACCTTATCATTCAGACATCGACCGGAGGCGCTTCCTGGATGACGGGCGCGGAGCGAATGCAGCCATTGGAACTCAGGCCGGAGATGGCCACACTGACCACCGGCACGGTAAATTTTGGGGAAGAAATCTTCGCAAACCCGAGTCCGATGGTGGAACAGTTTGCGCGGGCATTCACCGAAAACGGTGTCAAACCGGAAATAGAAATTTTTGAAGCGGGGATGATCAACAACGCCCTTGCTTTGGTGAAAAAAGGACTGCTAAAGATGCCTTTGCATTTTGACTTTGTCATGGGTGTACCGGGGGGGATTCCCGGAGAACCGCGGCATCTCCTCCATTTGGTAGACTCTTTGCCGGCAGGATGCACCTGGTGCGTGGCAGGGATAGGCCGCAGCGAACTGCCGCTTGCAACGATGGCAATTCTGCTGGGCGGGCATGTTCGGGTCGGGTTTGAAGACAATGTGTTTTATGAAAAAGGAGTTTTGGCGCAGAGCAATGCGCAGCTTGTGGAACGGATCACCCGGCTGGCCAGGGAATTGGGAAGGCCGGTTGCGACACCTGACGAAGCGCGTGGACTTTTGGGCCTGTCGTTGTAATAACGGATGTTGCCCAAAAATACTGCCCAAAATTGGTAAGTCGTGCCGGGAATTGGGCGTGATGGATTTTTGCAGCGGTACACAGCGAAGCGCAGTTGGCGCAATGGCGGGCATCGGAGAAAAATGTCCGGATATCCATGCTGCTGGCATGGATATTGCAAAGGGTTGCTGTGAACGGCAAAAACAGTAAAGAAGGTAGATGAATATGCGCGACTATCATGACATTCCCCTGTGGGGAAAAGTTGCCGAAAAAGACTGGCAGGACTGGAAATGGCAGGTTGCCAACCGGATTACTTCTCTGGAAGAACTAAAACAGGTTATTGATCTGACTCCGGAAGAAGAAACCGGCGTGACACATTGCCTGCATAATTTGCGTATGGCAATCACTCCGTATTATGCGACCCTGATTGACGGGACCAACCCGGACTGTCCCATTCGCAAACAGGCTGTTCCGACATTGAATGAGTTGCAGTTCAGCAAATCGGATATGGCCGATCCGTTGCACGAAGACAAGGATTCTCCGGTGCCTGGGCTCACACACCGTTATCCTGACAGGGTGTTGATGCTTGTTACCGACCAGTGCTCCATGTATTGCCGACATTGCACCAGGCGCCGGTTATCCGGTGTTTGCGACCATTCCCGTTCAAAAGAACAGATCGATGCCTGTATCGGTTACATACGCAGGACACCGGCAGTGCGCGACGTCATTTTGTCCGGAGGCGATTCTTTCCTGATCAGCGATGAAATGGTCGAATATATCCTGCAGGAATTGCGCGGGATTGAGCATGTGGAAATAATACGCTTCGGCACCCGCACCCCTGTAGTGATGCCGCAGCGTGTCACGGACGAACTGTGCGCCATCCTCAAAAAATATCATCCGGTGTATGTGAATACGCATTTCAATCATCCGAACGAAATAACACCTGCAGCGATCGAAGCCTGCGCGAAGCTGGCTGATGCGGGAATCCCTCTCGGCAACCAGTCTGTGCTGCTGCATGGAATCAATGACTGCCCGCAGGTTATGAAGAAACTGATGCAACAACTTTTGAAAATCAGGGTGAAGCCCTATTATATCTATCAATGCGATATGTCTCAGGGCATCAGCCATTTCCGGACACCCATCAGTTCCGGCATCCAGATTATCGAATATCTGCGCGGCCACACGTCGGGACTCGCAGTACCGACCTTTGTCGTCGATGCGCCGGGTGGCGGAGGCAAGATTCCGGTGATGCCGCAATATTTGATTTCCCAGAATGCCGGCAAGGTAATTCTGCGTAATTATGAGGGCGTTTTTACCACGTACACCGAGCCTGGGCATTACGTCGACCCGGATGCGCCGTGCAGCGTGTGCGGAAGCTATCATCGGGATACGCATATCGGTCTGACGGCGTTGCTAAGCGGTGAAAAATATTCCCTGTAGCAAGGAGAACA
>CAZXCC010000002.1:9463-38927 GCA_964638945.1 uncultured Veillonellaceae bacterium
GCCAGCGCCCACGTGCTGTATGAAACAGGCCTGCTGCACAGGAACAAGCCGATTACTTTCCATACGTTAAGCGGGGAATTGCAGGCCATAAGTGTAGCAGAATGGCTGCATATCGATCTTCCGGCTGAACCGCCCGAATCGGCCGCATTGCCGAAATGTTTGACAGAGGCATTGGGAATCGGCACACCTGTCTTTGCCGGCAAGAATCGCCTTGACTACATGGTGGCATTACATTCCGCAACAGAGGTGAGAAGCCTGCAGCCGGATTTTTCCCTTCTGGCCAAAGCAATTCCCTCCAGCGGAGTCATCGTAACCAGCCTTTCGGATGTGCCGGAATATGATTATATTTGCCGATATTTCGACCCGGGTGAAGGAATCGATGAAGACCCGGTCACCGGTTCCGCACATTGCTGTCTGGGGCCGTATTGGAAAAAAATCACGTCCAGGGATACTCTTGTAGCTCAACAGGCATCTCGCCGCGGCGGGGTACTTCATGTCACTCCCGGCGACAATCGGGTAATCTTGTCCGGACAGGCTGTGACGGTCTGGAAGGGCGAACTGACAATATAAGAAGCAGAATAAGGGGTGGTATTCGTGACAGAACGACCGAAACTGAGACTGGAAAAATCCATGGCCATGTTTGAAGAGGCGCAGCGACTATCCCCAGGTGGACTTATGGGTATCCGGCGGCCCTATAATTTTGTTCCCGGAGAATACCCGATTTTTATCGAAAAAGGATACAAGGGGCATATTGTTGATGTGGACGGCAACGATTACATCGACATGCTCTGTGCTTATGGACCGATCATCCTTGGCTATGAAGAGACGGAAATCAATGAAGCCGTGATGGAACAAATGAAGTCCGGATTCTGCTTTTCCCTGGTCCAACCGGTCCAGAACGCGTTGCAGCAGAGGCTGACGGAGATCATTCCCTGTGCGGAAATGGCGATCCTGGTCAAAACCGGTTCGGATGCAACGAGCGTCGCTGTGCGCATAGCCCGTGGCTATACGGACAAGAAGAAAATCCTGCGCTGCGGTTATCATGGCTGGCACGACTGGTGTGTAGAGAGTCATGGCGGCGTGCCGGAAGAAATCAGCAGCCTGACCGTTGAGTTCCATTACGGGGATTTGAAGGCGCTGGAGAAGGCTCTGGAGGAGAACAAGGGGGATGTGGCCTGCATCATCGTCACGCCGGTGGGGCACGGACTCAACCAGCCGGTTATGCCTCCTCCTCCGGGTTATTTGGAAGGAGTCCGTCAATTGGCTGACACATATAAAGCGGTGCTGATTTTCGATGAGATACGCACAGGCTTCAGGGCTTCCATGGGCGGCGCCCAGGAACGCTACGGCGTGACACCTGATCTGGCGACTTTTGGAAAGGCAATGGCCAATGGATATGCAATCAGCGCTTGCGTAGGCAAAGCCGAATTCATGAAAGTTGCGGAGAAAAAAGTGTTTATCAGTTCCACGTTCTTTCCCAACAGTCTGGAAATGGTCGCCGCTATGAAATGCATCGATATCCTGAAGAAGGAAGACGTAATCGGGAGCATCTGGAAACGCGGACAGGAATTTCTGGACAAGCTGACCCGGATTGTCGCCGATTCCGGGGTGGCAGCCACAGTATCCGGCATTCCTCCGATGCCTTTTCTCACTTTTGACAAGGTGGATGACCGCTATGCGGAACGCAGGACCTGCTTCTACACAGAAACAATCCGCAGGAATCTCTTCATCCAGCCATTCCATCACTGGTATATCGCCCATCGTCACACTGATGAAGACCTCTCCTATGCACTGGACACCATTGGTGAAGCGTTGGAGATTGCAAAGAAACGGTATCCGGTAAAATGAAAACAAACCCGATGCGGAGGAATGCTTTTCCGCGTCAGGTTTCCTGTTTCCTTATCCAGGCGGCCGAGTTGACGTAGCAAATACAACGAAATATACTAATTACAAGTTGTTTTACAGTAGCTTTCCAGGCGAATCCATGCGGGGAAGAAAAGAGATGGTGCAAACACGCAGGGTGCAAAGCGACCATATCAAAATTCGGTGAACACATGAAACCGCTGATGCAAAAAAGTAATATAAAAGGGGATAGTAAAGTGAAAAAAAGAGAATTGTGCATCGTCCTTATGATTCTTATTGCTTGTCTTGTGCTGGCAGGTTGTTCATCAGGCCCCAGCAGTCCCGCTCCGGCTGCTTCAGGCAATGACAAGGTCCTGAAACTCAGGCTTCCGTCTTCCCTTGCTTCTTTGAATCCCCAACATACTACAGCGCTCAGGGATATGAAAGTATGGACCCAAATGTATGAAGGCCTGTATGGTATTGACGAATCAAAGAACGGTTACTACCAGGAACTTGCGAAAGATGTAAAATTAAGCGATGACAAAAAAGTCTACACCATAACGCTTCGCGATGGCGTAAAATTTCAGAATGGTGAACCTCTGAAAGCTTCGGATGTCGTGTTTACCTATAAGCGCGCCATGAAAGATCCACGGTTCGGCTATTTGACAGCCAAAATCAAAGATGTAGCGGCTGTGAACGATTCCACCGTAAAAATCACATTATCCGAAGCCTATGCGCCAATCCTTCACACGTTTTATTCCCTGAAAATCATGAACGAAAAAGAAGTTGCCTCGCTGGGCGATAAATTTGGCACGGTTCCGAGTAAAGCGGGAACCGGTCCCTACTTCCCAACGGAATACAATGTTGCAACAGGCGTGAAGCTGCAAGCGTTCGATGGATACTGGGGCGGAGCTCCGAACATTAAAAAAGTCGAGTATCGCGTAATCTCAGATGATGCGGCCGTACAAGTGGCTTTCCACAACAAAGAACTGGACTATCTGGAAGATGTCGCACTGTCAAACTGGAACACCCTCAAAGAGCAGGCGGGACCGGAAAATCATGCCATGATTAAAGGCAACAACATCCACTTCCTGGCTGTAAACTATCAATCCCCGAACAAAAACGGCGTTCTTGCCAATGATAAGGTGCGGCAGGCCATTTTCTATGCAATCAACAAGGAAGACATCAATAAGGCGATGGCGGCCGGATATGGTACAGCGGCTGTCACCTACATGCCGCATGAGTATGTTCCGACATCCCCGGAAACCGGATTCGAAACCTACAAGTTTAACCCTGCAAAAGCCAAAGAGCTTCTGAAGGAAGCCGGTTTCCCGGACGGTGTTGATGTGGGTACCATTATTTCTTATCCGTCCCCTACCTCATTCAACGGAATCATCGCGCAAGTCATCCAATCGAATTTGGCCGAAGTCGGCATAAAAGCCGGAGTTCAAATTGCTGAAAATGCGATCATCACCCCCAAAATGTATGCACAAAACTATGACCTGGCTGTTTTCTCCGATTCCAACAACTTCGACTTCAACAATATTCGTCAACAGGTTCACAGTGAATCCAAGGGCATGTACCTGGTGAAATACAAAGACGGAAAGTTTGACTGGCAACGGATCGAGAAACTGGTTGAATTGGGTGCATCCGCATCGGACAACAATGAGCGCCTGAAAAACTATACGGAGTTGTGGAAAATCATCATGGATACTGCGACCATTGACCCGCTTCTCCACCGTCCGGTTGCCATTGTGTGGGCTAAAGGCCTGAATATCGGAAAACCGGTGCCGACGATCTATAAAGTCAAAGCGTTCTCTTGGGCGAAGTAAGCGTTCGTTCAATTACATTTAAAACTGAGGCTGTCTTCCTGAAAGACAGCCTCAGTTTTGAATCCGGAATCATTGTTTTCGCCATGGATGCCGTTTCGCTCTGTCGAGTGCGAAACGGGGTTGCCCTCGTGTCCCGTGCCATGTAAGGAGGCAGAAGAATGTATAGATATGTCTTGCACAGGTTGCTGTTTCTGATACCTTCCGTATTGGGCGTAATTTTTATCCTTTTTTTGGTTATGAGCATGACTCCGGGGGATCCGGCCAGAATCCTGCTGGGTGACGCCGCATCGCAAGCGCAGGTCGACGAATTGAATCATCAGCTTGGCTATGACCTGCCGTTTTTGGAAAAGTATGTGCGTTACGTTTATCAGGTGGTCGTACATCAAGATTTCGGCGTATCCTATTTTACGAAACAATCCGTATTCGAAGAAATTTGGCCCAGATATATCGTGACCGTCAAATTGGCGTTTATCGGAGTGATCCTGTCCTCGCTGATCGGCATACCGTTTGGTATTTATACGGCAGTCCGGCAATATTCTCTCTGGGATACAATCCCTTCACTCATTGCTTTTTTTATTGCGGCGATTCCGTCTTTCGTCCTGGGGATGCTGCTTTTGTATCTGTTTTCTCTAAAGCTGAACTGGTTCCCGTCATACGGGATTGAATCCTTCAAAAGCTATATCATGCCGGCACTCGCCGTGTCCATCCCTCCGGCTGCGATTAACCTGCGGTTTACAAAGTCCTCGATGCTGGAGTCCATCCGTCAGGATTACGTTCGTACTGCGCGGGCAAAAGGTGCTTCCGAACATACGGTTATTTGGAAACACGCCTTGAAGAATGCCTTGCTGCCTGTCGTTACCAACGTCGGCATGAGCCTGGGCAACTTAATCTGCGGCGCGGTTGTTGCAGAAAAACTGTTTTCCATTCCGGGAATCGGCAGCTTGATTGTAGATCGCATTACATATAAGGACGAACCGGTGATTATTGCAGGAACAATTTTGATTTCAGTCTGCTTTACCGTCGTCATGCTGCTGGTTGATTTGATTTACGCTTATATCGACCCGCGTATCAGAGCCAAGTATGCGAGAGTTAAGGGGTGATCTGATGGAAAACACCATGTCGCAAACTTCCTCACAAACAGAAGAAAAAATCGTTTTCAAAAAACAAAGCCAGGCGAAAGAAGTATGGCGTATGTATAAAAAAAATAAAGGCGCCATGATCGGCTTGGTATTGTTTTCATTTATTCTGGTTATGCTTGCCGGAGCAAATTTTATTGTTCCGTATTCAGCGGCAACCAAAGGTGTTTTTTCCCAAATTAATCAGCCGCCGTCTGCGGAGCACATTTTTGGTACGGATTCGTATGGCCGGGATGTATTTGCGAGAGTCCTGTACGGGGGCAGAACCTCGTTGCTTGTTGCTTTGCTTGCAACCATGTCTTCCTGTTTGATCGGCAGTACACTGGGCGCAATATCCGGATATTTCGGCGGGAAAGTGGACAGCATTATCATGCGTTCCCTGGATATTTTCATGTCCATTCCGGATATTTTGTTTACCATGGCAGTGGTATTTGCACTGGGGGCAAATTTCCAAAACTTGTTGATTGCCCTTACCCTTGCATATTTCACCAACTATGTGCGGCTTGTCCGTTCCCAGGTCCTGAACCTTTCGGAACAGGATTACGTTGAGGCTGCAAAAGCGGGCGGTTCCGGCAGTGCCCGCATCATTATCTCCCACATTATCCCGAATGCAATGGGTGTCATTATCGTGAACACCACCTTGAACGTCGCGAAAATCATTCTCTACGAGTCGACATTGAGCTTTCTGGGTTTGGGCATGCCGCCGCCCGCACCGGAATGGGGACTGATGCTGGCTGAAGCGAGAGAATTTATGCGTGCGGCGCCTCACTTGCTCTTCTTCCCTACCATGGCTATTGTTGTGGCTGCTTCTTCCATTAACTTAATCGGCGACGGTCTGCGCGACGCGCTTGACCCTCAGCTGAAATCATAGCGTGCTGTGCGGGAAGGAAACGTTTATGAATAGTGATGCGATTTTGGAACTGAAGGACCTGCGGGTAATTTATAAAACCGATTTGGAAACCGTTGAGGCTATCAACGGCATCGATTTGAAAATCAATAAAGGAAAAACACTCGGCTTGGTAGGCGAAACAGGCGCCGGAAAAACTACGACAGCACTTTCGATCATGCGGCTTTTGCCGGAGAAAACCGGCAAAATCTTGAACGGTGAAATTCGTTTCGCCGGACAGGAACTGTTACATCTGCCGCCGCTGGAAATGCGCAAGGTGCGGGGCGACAAAATCGCCATGGTCTTTCAGGATCCCATGACCAGTTTAAATCCGGTGATGACGGTGGGTGAGCAAATTGCCGAGGCAATCAGCCTGCATAATCAGAATTTAAGCAAGGATGAAATCGAAAAAAGGGTGGAAAGCGCCCTGTTGATGGTCGGAATTCTGCCCAGCAGAAAAAATGAGTATCCGCACCAGTTTTCCGGCGGTATGAAACAAAGGGTTGTCATTGCCATGGCAATTGTTTGTGAACCGGACCTGCTGATAGCGGATGAACCGACGACTGCCCTGGATGTAACCATTCAGGCGCAGGTATTGATGATGATCAGAGAACTGCGGGACCGGCTGGGTACGTCCATGCTCATGATCACCCATGATTTGGGGATCGTGGCAAAGATCTGCGATGAAGTGGCCGTGATGTATGCCGGTGAAATTATTGAATCCGGCACGGTGTTCGATGTTTTCACGAGCAAAAGACGCCATCCCTATACGCAGGGCCTTTTTGATTCCATACCGAGTCTGTCTTCACGGTCTGCACGACTGCAACCGATTCAAGGACTCATGCCCGACCCGTCCAATTTGCCGAAGGGTTGTTATTTTGCCCCCAGATGCAAGCATTGCATGGACATCTGCACCAAAAAGCACCCCGAACGGGTAACCGAGGGGACTCATACGCTGCTTTGCCATCTATACTGCGATGCATCCGCCGTGCCAAAGGGGGAGTTTTAAATGGAATCCAACAGAACACCGTTGCTCGAAACCGTGAATTTGCGAAAGTTGTTTAAATTAAACGGCGGGGCATATCTTCATGCGGTGGATGGCATTAATTTAAAGGTTTATAAAGGCGAAACAGTCGGTGTTGTCGGGGAGTCAGGCTGCGGGAAGAGTACTCTCGGAAGAACGATCCTTCGGCTGATCGAGCCTACCTCGGGACAAATCTTGTATAACGGTACCGATATTACAGCATTAAAGTCGAGTAAAATGCGCGAGTTGCGAAAAGAGCTGCAAATCATTTTTCAGGATCCGTATTCCAGTATTGATCCCCGCAAGTCTGTCGTTGAGGTTATTGCTGAATATATGTTCATTCACAAAACCTATCCGACGAAAGCGGCCATTTACAACCGTGCGGCTGAATTGATGGATCTGGTGGGTCTGGCAAGAAGGTACGCCAACTCGTATCCGCATGAACTGGACGGAGGGCGTCGCCAACGTATCGGGATTGCGCGCGCCTTATCTCTGAATCCGAAGTTCATTGTCTGCGACGAACCCGTATCCGCCCTCGATGTGTCCATTCAGGCACAGATCCTGAATCTTTTAATGGACCTGGCCGATGAACTGGGTCTGACGTATATGTTTGTTACGCATGACCTGAGCGTGGTCAAGCACATTTCACATAAAATCATGGTCATGTATCTGGGAAAATGCGTTGAAATGGCCTCGTCGGATGAATTGTTCGCCAATCCGCTGCATCCCTATACAAAGGCGTTGCTGTCGGCGATACCGGAACCCGACATTTCCAAGCGCGATGAGGAATTTATGCTGATTAAAGGCGAAATTTCCAGTCCCATTAATGTAAAACCCGGCTGCCGGTTTGCGGCCCGCTGCGATTTTGTTTCGGAAAAATGTACAGGCAGCGATGTTGAACTAAAAGAAGTATCCACGGAACATTTTGTTGCGTGCACGCTATGCAGATAGGAGGGCAATATATGATTTTAGGTGTATTAAAAGACATTAAACATGGCGAAAACAGGGTGATGCTTACACCGCTGGAAGTATCGACGATCATTGAAAACGGCCACAAGGTTTATGTGCAGAAGCATTGCGGACTTGCGGCGGGTTTCCCGGATGAGTCGTATAAAAAAGCCGGAGCGGAAATATATGCTACGGCAAAAGAAATGTATGACAATTGTGATTTTGTCGTCAAGGTGAAAGAGATCGAACCCACGGAATACGATATGCTCAGGGAAGGGCAGATCATTTACTGCTGTATCCATCCTGCGGCGCACCCGGAAGAAGTGCAGGCTTTGCTGAAACGCAAAGTAACTGCGATTACCGCAGAAGACAGCCATCGCAACGGCTCCCCGAACTGCGAAGCGGCAGGAAAACAGGGCGCATTGTTCGGTCTGGAGTCCATGCTGACAATAAACGGCGGCAAAGGAAAATTCGTCAGCGGTTTTGCCGGCGCGCCGGGAATGAATGTTTTGATTTTAGGCGGCGGGATTGTCGGCAGGGGCGCGCTGGAAATCCTTCACGATTTGGGCGCATCCATTACTCTGATGGATGTGAACCTGGGCGTGATGCAGGATATCCGGAGAACATACGGAAACGACATCAATACCTTGTATTGCACCAAAGAATCCATACAGCAAGTCCTGCCGGCGACGGATATGGTGATTAACTGCGTTCGGTGGCCGAAGGAACGAAAGGACTTTTTGATCACGAAAGAAATGCTGAAGCTGATGGAACCGGGTTCCGTTCTTGTGGACATCAGCAATGATGATCCGGGCGCCATTGAATCGAGCCACGAGACTTCCCATGATAATCCAAGATATGTCGTGAACGGCGTGGTGCATTTTTGCGTAAGCAATATCCCCAGCGCGGTCGCGCATTCGACTTCTGTTGTGATTGCGGCGGAAGCGTTGCCGATGTTCCTGAACATCATGAATAACGGCGTTGCGGAAGCCTGTGTCACAGATGGTTTTATCAGAAGGAGCCTGACTACTTACAACGGGGTGCTGACACACGAAGAAACAAGCGCAATTCAGGGGTTGCCGTGGATGCGGCCGGAAGATGCACTGAAAATAAGCGACAGGAATTTGTCCCCTGCACCTCCTGCAACTTCAACAAGGTCAACAAATTTTGTAAAAGCGTAAAAGCAGGGGCCAAAATACCTCGGAACCAAACCTCTTATCCTTTGCCTGGACTTCGGTCCGGGCTATTTTTTGCACCAGGGGAGAACGAACCCTTTCGCACCGGACTTGTCCGGAACGATCCAGGCGAAGGCCAACAACAGCAGGCTGAGTGCGGCGGCCCAGTAGGCAGCATACGGATTGACGGATGAATTGAGCAGATATCCGAGGAAGGGTCCGATTGCCGAACCGAGATCGATCGCCAGGGAATACGCCGTGAGTACGAGGATTTTGGAAGAACGGGAGGCCGCGTCCGAAGCTACTGCGTCGGTGAGAGTTGTTAAAGCGGTTGCCGTGACCTGGACTCCCATGACGATCATGAGCCAGGGAAAGAGCGGTATGTCGAAGGGAAGCAGGCAAAAGAGCACGGTAGCCATAAACAAAGAGAATATCAGCACCTTTTTGCGTCCATGCCTGCCATCGGATTTTATTCCCACCCAGGGAGCCAGCCACGGTTCCCACGCCCAGCGGATGGCCTGGAGAATGCCGGCGAGAGAAGCCGCGCCGACTGCAAAACCTGCCATGTCGATAACGGGAGCATTGTGTATCTGTACAAGATAGCTCAGCGTGGCGGTGAATACGCCCTGATAGATCATGGCGACAACCGCGCCGGTCATCAATGCCCAAAAGATAGTCGTATCTTTCCACAGGATGGAAGTATTGGCTTCCTTTTCTCCGGAGTTTTCATTTTTGTTTTTTGCAGCGGGGATCCAAAACCAGGCAGCTGGAAATGCGGACAAGGTGATGGCGGAAAAAAACAACGCCGTGGCGGTAACTCCGAACAGATCGGCGATAAATCCGCCGACCAGCATGCCGGCCAGGCTTCCCAGACGATACAGTCCGTTAAAGACTCCCATGCAGTGCCCCCGGTTGGCATCGGTCGAACAGTCGGCAATGGCAAAAAACGAGCCCAGCCGCAAAAACGTCCAGGATACTCCCCAGATACAACGGACAAGCAACAGAGGCAAAAAACCCTTTACGAATCCATAAGCCAGCGTGGTGAGCAGAGCCAGTGCCGCAGCAAGCAAAACACCCTGTCTGGTGCTGATTCTTTTATACAGCCAACCGACAAGAGGATTCAGGGGCAGACGGACCAGCCGGTTGGCTGACAGGAGGACCCCGACTTCCCAGAGGGAATCGAGCCCAAATTCCTGCCAGTGTGTCGGCAGAACGATATATAGCATGGAATCGCCTACCAGGCAGGCGGCTGTCAGCAAGGCCAGAACGATGACCGGTTTCATTTCGGGTTCATAGCGATACATTTTGGATACAGGGCTCCTTTATATGTGATTTCGCTGCGTCCGGAAAATCGGACAGGTACAGTTTATAATATGGAAAAGTTAAAGTAAAACGGAAAAATACATTATATAATATCTATATCATCGATATTAAGCAGGGGTGCCGGTATGGATTTTTTGGGAATAGAGGCGTTTCTGGCCATAGTGAAGACCCGTAATTTGACCAAGGCGGCCGAGATGCTTCACTTGTCACAGTCAACAGTCAGCCATCGGCTGCAGGTGCTCGAACGGAGCGTAAATGCAGCGCTTGTCGAGCGGGGAAAAGGAAGGCAGACAATCGCTCTGACACCGTTCGGCAACAGTTTCATCGCCATAGCCGAACGCTGGAGCTTATTGAACAGGGAACTGGCGGTTTTGCAGGCAAGCGGACCGCAAATCCGTCTGACACTGGGAGTGGCGGACAGCCTGAACCTGTATGTTCTCCCGCCGCTGTACCGGGCAATCGTTCAGCGGTTTCCCAATATCAGCCTGCGTGTTATCACCCAGCACACGATGGAGTCCTATAGCAGCATCGAAAGCCGGGATATGGACATGGCCTTTGTCAATATTGAAAAAGTGATACCCGGAATTATTGTCGAGCCATTTTATGTGGATGAGATGGTGCTGGTGCGGCTGGCCGGGGACACGAGAAGGATGGGCGATATTTTGTCGCCGATGGAACTGGACCACCGGCATGAAATTTATTTCAACTGGGGGCCTGCGTACCAGCTTTGGCGGGACCGCTTGTGGGATGCGGGCGATTCTTCCCGGCTGCAGGTCGATGCAGCGGCTTTGCTTTTTTACCTCATGTGGGATGAACGGCAATGGGCCGTTGTACCCCGGTCGATTGTCAATGCGTTTGCCAATCCTGCGAAATTTGTCGTGCAGCAATTAACGGAGCCTGCACCGGCAAGGGTCTGCTACAAGCTGCGACACAAGCATCAGGAACCTGTGAAAGAAGCATTGCTGGGAGAAGTCGACGGGTTGATCAAAACCATGTTTTCCGTTGCAGGTCCAGAAAATCAATAAAAGGGAAAATGCCTGCGGGGAAAGAATATTCAAGTACCGGCGCTCATGGAATGAATGTCGGGTTACGCTTTACAAAAGGAAAGGAGACATGGGGTATGAAGGATATTCGTGTCATGCTGGTAGATGATTCCCCGTTTTCCCGAACATTGCTTGCAGATATTCTGCAGCAGGGCGGTTGCGAAGTGGTGGGAGAAGCAGAGTCCATAGAAACCCTGATCCAGGTGTATGACGAATGTCGGCCTGATATCGTGACAATGGATATTGCCATGCCTGGCGCGGATGGTTTTGAGTGCACGAAGACCCTGCGTCTGCATGATCCAGGCGCAAGGGTTATTTTGGTCAGCTCCATGAAAGATGAGGAAACTGAGGCGGAGGCCAGGCGGGCGGGCGCAGTGGGATACGTTCAGAAACCGGTGGATGAGGAAGTGATTCTCAGAGTCATACGCAATGTGATGTCGCCTGACGAGATGTATTCGAATCTGGAGATTTGGAGTAAGGAAATTTTTTCGGAAGCGCTGGCGCAAAACATTACCCGCATGACGAAAACAACGGCGGAGATCCGTATGCAAAAAGATCCGGAAAAAAATATTTCACAGGGCATCACTGTCGTTATTGGGATTATCGGACGGTATCCGGGATCCATCGTATTTGATCTGGCACTGGATACTGCCGAAAAAATTACGGAAAGCATGTTGCGCCGCCCGGCAAAAAGTCAGACGGAAGTGGTTTCCGTGGTTGCCGAGTTTGCCAATGTGGTGGGCGGGGTTGCCTGTTCCATGCTGAACAAAAAGGAAAAATCTTTTGGCTTGCGGGTAGCACCACCGAGTGTGTTTCAGGGGGCGACAAACGAAATTATCAGCCCCATGATGAATTTGCAGAGCCTGGAGGCCGAAACTGATTTTGGACGACTTTGTCTGAGTTTCGGGTTTAAAAAGGGGTCGGTATTGTGGATGTAAAGCTGATTAATCCAATTTTCGATGCTTTGGCAGGCACATTGCCGCAATTGGGCTTCCAATCTGTAGAAAAGAAAAAAGTGTCATTGTCAGGGTCGGTTCTGAGCTGGCAGGGAATTATGGTCAATATCGGGATGCTGGGAAGTGTGAAAGGGTCCATTGCGATAGGCATGGAAATGGATGGAGCCTGCCGTTTCGCTTCGGCGATGATGATGGGAATGGATGTTTGTGTGCTGGATGAACTGGCGCAAAGTGCCATCTCTGAAATGGCAAACATGGTTTGCGCCAACGCCTGTACCCGTTTCAGCCAGAATGGCTTACAAGGCGTGGATATTTCGCCGCCGGTTTTGTTTGTGGGAGAAGGTGGCAAAGTAACGCTGCCTGTACCCCAAATCATTTCTGTGGAGATTCTGGTGGACGGGATTCCGGTCCTGGTCCATATCGGCTTGCATGAGTGATTGCCGCAGGGGTTGTAACGGCAGGAAAAAAGAACGCTGAAGTGGAATTTTTTCGGGTAAGAAGAACACAAGGGAGGGAAAATCTTGTTTGCATTAAACTTTCAGTGGCCCCAAAACGAAGAATTGCTGATCCAGCGCAAAAAAGACTGCACGGTTCGCTTGGGAGACATCCGTGATATTTATCCGGAAAACTCGATTGTCTGGGTGACTTTTGGCCCGAAATACGGAACGAAGCGCAAACTCTACACCGCAATGGTCGACACCGTATATGCCAAGGAATTTCATTCCTTGACCATGAATGATCTGCGGCATCAGAGTCCTGATATCAAAACGGTGGAAGATCTGCGGGAATATTTCGAGCGAAAGTATCAACAGCATATTCTGCCTGATGATATCGTCACCGTGATTTATTTTTCGGAAATTGTCGAGAATGGATGATCCTGCCGCGATTTGATTTGAATGACGGAGGCGACGCATGTGATTAAAGAAGCTGCGACACTCAAAGAAGCCGTGTTCGAAAAGCGTTTCGGCGGCAAAGGAACTATCAAAGTAAAGTCTTTATTGGATGCGGAGGAATTTATAGGCAAGGGAAGGCTGTTTGCCCACAATATCATCCCACCTGGTTCATCCCTGGGCTATCACAAGCATGAGGGCGATTTTGAAACCTATTATATTTTGCGCGGCGAAGCGACTGTCAATGACAATGGAGTGATGAAAACCGTCAAGGCGGGAGATGTAGTTTATACTCCTCCGGGAGAGAGCCATTCGATTGAAAATACCGGGTCGCAGGATCTGGAAATTATGGCTCTGATATTATTTGCATGACAAGGTGGTTGAAATGAGGAAAAAAATCTGGCTGCAGGCCTCGGCGCTATTGATAGCCGGCCTGTTACTTGTTGTTATCTGGGGGTGTGGCGGGAGTCAACCGGCAAAACCGGCAGCGAGTGAGAAAGCGGCAGTCAATGCCACTACGGCTTCGCAGGCAAAAGCGGCCAATCTTCCCATGCCGGCGGCAATCAAAAAGCCGAACATCGTAAAAGCGACTGGAACCGTTGAAGTTGCGTTCAGTCCCCACGGAGGCGGTGCGGGCATCATTATCAAGGCTGTTTCGGAAGCAAAGAAAAATATCAGGGTGCAGGCCTACAGCTTTACAAACGCCGATATAGCCAAAGCTTTGGTGGATGCCAGTAAAAAGGGCGTTGAAGTGCGGATCGTGTTGGACAAAAGTCAGGAAACCGAAAAATATTCTTCTGCTACTTTTTTTGTGAATGCCGGTCTGCCTGTTCGGATTGACGATGATTTCGCCATCGCCCACAGTAAAGTGATGATACTCGACGAAGAGACTGTCGTGACAGGCAGCTTTAACTTTACCAAAGCGGCCGAAGAAAAAAACGGGGAAAATGTTTTGGTACTACGCGGCAACAAGGAGTTGGCGGCAATGTATCTGCAAAACTGGCAATGGCGCTGGGATGCCTCCGAATCCTACAAAAGACCTGCAGGGCAGTAGTCTAGGCAATTCAAATTCATGCCGATACAGTCAAAGGCGGCTGGAGTACGATATGAAAATATCGCTCTCCAGCCGCCTTGTGAATTCGAGTTGCCTGTATTCCTTACCGTTTGAGATGATAGGGAATGGCAGCCACAATGACATCTTCTTTGAGAATCAGCATGGTGCGCAGCATCCAGCCTGTCTGACCGTGCAATATACGGTGCCACCATTTTTTTGTTTCAAACTCAGGAATCAGAACAGTGATGTAATCTTCCGGTCTTTTATGTCGTTCCAGCTTCTCGATGAAAGACATGAGAGGATTGGAAAGCATCCGGTAGGGAGAACGCAGGGTGACCAGCCTTACGCCGGGATCCCAGGCTTCCCATTTTGCCTTGACTTTGGTTGCCGCATCTTCGTCTTCCGCGACATGGACGGCGATAATGTCCTCGCTCATTGCCTTGGCATAGCGGAGTGTTTCCCAGATCACCCTGGTCGGGCTGGCTACCGGCACCACCACATAGTTTTTTCCGCTGAAAGCCGGCGGCACGCGTTGTTCGCTCTCAAGCGGCAAATGAAGCTGCTCCGCCATATCCAGATAATGCGAATGGATTTTTTTGCAGACCCATACGACACAAGGGATAAATACCAGCACCATCCAGGCGCCATGCATGAATTTAGTCAAAGTGACAATGATTACAACCAGTCCGGTAGCTGCGGCGCCCAGTCCGTTGAGGAAAGCGCGGAAACGCCAGCCTTTTTCCTTTTCGCGGCGCCAATGCAGGACCATGCTGATCTGAGCGATGGTAAAGGAAAGAAAGACGCCGATTGCATAGAGTGAAATCAGGGCTTCCGTCTTGCCATCGTAGGCAAAGATCAGGCCACCGGCAACAAGCGTCAACAAAATGATGCCGTTGGAGAATGTCAGACGATCGCCGCGTTTGCCGAGATAGCGGGGCAGATAGCCATCCTTTGCAATGACCCACATCAATACAGGCAGGCCGTTATAGGCGGTGTTGGCGGCAAGATAAAGCACAATCATGGTTGTGATCTGGATGTAATAATACATCAGGTTTCGCCCGAACACGTTTTCAGCGATTTGTGACAATGCTGTCACTTCCGGGACAGGCATGATGTGAAAATGCATGAGCAAAAATGAGATTCCTGCCAGCATGAAGGCCAGGATACCTGCCATCAAGTATGTGGTGATGGCTGCATTGTGAGCTTCCGGCTTTTTGAAGAGAGGCACGCTGTCCGCTATCGCTTCCACTCCCGTCATGGAACTGCAGCCATTTGCAAAGGAGCGCAATATCATCAGGAGCATGATGCTGTCGATAGGGGGCTTGACAAGCGATTCGGCGGGAACAAAGGCGATGGGATGCGTGAACGCCTGATAAATTCCAGAAACAATCAGTGCCAGGATGCCGAACAAAAAAGCGTAGGTGGGAAAGACGAAAGCGGTGGAGGATTCCCTGACTCCGCGCAAATTGACGAGCATCAATATGCCGAACAAGATGGCGAGATTTAGAGGGACTTCTTCTCCCTTCAATACCGGAAAAGCCGAAATAATAGCGTCTGTCCCGGCGGATACGCTGACCGCCGCGGTCAGCACATAGTCGGCGAACATGGCCCCTGCTGTAATTAAAGCCGGTGTTTCTCCCAGATTGTTTTTTGCGATTGCATAGGCTCCGCCTCCGCCTGGATTGGCCCGGGCAACCTGAACATAGGAGAGGGCGACAATCAATAAGAGCGTCATAACTGCGAAGGCCACCGGAGCCAGGTACCCATAGGCGAGTAAACCGGGCGCCGTAACAAGAACCAGCATGGCCTGTTCCGGGCCATATGCGACAGAAGACAGGGCATCGGAGGAAAAAATCGACAGAGCTTTCCATTTTGGCAACCGTTCGTGCATGAGTTCCTGATTGTGCATTGGTTTTCCAATCAGTAACCGATACAGGGGCTTTAGAACACCCACTTTTTATCATGTCCTTTCTTTTTTCAGAGGAAAGTTTTTGCTTTCCTGCATGCCCTATAAGCAGAGAATAGTAATTCGCTTGTCATAATGATGAATCCTGCTAATATATCGTAAAATACACCGATTTATTTGAGTATTTTATTTATATCACACCATTATGGAATTTTTTCGCGAAAGGACTATTCTATATGTTTGAATAGCGTCGAAAACTGATGGGATTTGGGGAATTAGCATATGGCTAATACAAGTGGCGGGGAAATAAGAAAACCCGGCTTGCGCCGAGCCTCTGGCGACTGCGGAAGTCGTGGGTTTCTTATGTCTCCAGAAGTTAACCTTTCTGGTAGACTAAGAAAAACCCGGAAAATCCGGGTTTGCATATATTATTGAGGAAGCGCATTGAAAAAATGGCCATCTTATTGGAATACTTTAAATCGCTCCTCGATGGGTTTGAATTCTTTGGGTCCCGGCGCAGACAAAGGCTTGCCGAAAGGCATCTGTGCGATGAGCTTCCATTCCTGCGGCAGATTCCACTCCCTTTTTACCTCTTCTTCGATCAGGGGCGCATAGTGCTGAAGCGAAGCGCCGAACCCTTCGTTTTCAAGTGCAGTCCAGACAACAAATTGGAGCATGCCGGAAGAATGATTCGACCAAATCGGAAAGTTGTCGGCATACAGCTTGAATTGTTCCTGCAACGCTTTCACTGTGGGTTGATCTTCGAAGAACAGCACAGAACCGTAGCCATTGCGAAAACTTGTGATTTTTTCATCAGTTGCGGCGAATTGGTTGGCCGGAACTATTTTGCGCAAGGCTTCTCTTGCGATTTCCCAAAGTTTGTCCTGATGTTCACCCAACAGCAATACAACGCGGGCGCTTTGCGAATTAAATGCCGAAGGAGTATGCTTTACCGCATGGGCGATGATTTCCTGGATTCTTGCGTCTGCAATCGGTGTGTCTTTACTGATGCCATAATAGGTCCGACGTTCTTGCACTGAGGTTAAAAAGTCTTTGGCCATGCGAATTCCCCCCTTTTTTCTATATGGATTCCATTGTTTCGATAATATATATTCTTACTGTTGCAATGATTTCCTTCCCAAGCTGGAAATACTTCGTGCGAAACGTGCGACGCCCTCCACGATTTGCGGTTCGGAAAGATTGCCGTAACCGAAGATGGCCTGTTGCAGCCAGAGAGCTTTGCTGCCCTTTTCTGCGTGCTCTGCCACAGGATAAATCCGGACGGCGTATTCTTTGGTAATTTTTTCTGCAAAGGACGGCGTAAAATTGATTCCGGCAAATTCTGCCGTGATGTGAAGCCCTGTGCTATTGTCAGGCAAGGTCACCCTGGCGCCAAAATGTTGTTGTAGTTCCCTGATTATGAGCTGACGTTTTTTTTGATAGATTTTATTCATCTTCAAGATGTGCTGCTGAAGACGACCATGGGCAATAAGGCTGCTGAGAGCCAGCTGGTCCAGCGTGGAAGGCTGCTGCGGCGAAAACCAGTCCGTTTTGTGAAACAGATGTACCAGACTCCGCGGCAGCACAAGGTATCCCAACCGCAGGGCAGGCGCCAGAGTCTTGCTGAAAGTGCCTGAATAAAGAACCGTTTCGGGATCCAGCCCCTGAAGTGAACTGACAGAGCTTCTCCCCTGACTGAATTCATTTTCGTAGTCATCTTCCATAATGAAAGAATTTGTATTCCGGGCAAACCGAATCAGCTGAATGCGGCGCTGCACCGGCAATATGCCGCCTGTGGGAAACTGGTGTGAAGGAGTGACGAGCGTAAAAGCGGGCGGGGAAACGATGTGACGGGACAGGAGCTCGGTTTGCAGGCCCTGCCTGTCGACCGGCAAAGGAGCCAGGCTGCAGCCGAGGCTGGTGATATATTTCTTCATGTGCGCATTGAGCGGGTCTTCACAGAGCACTTTTCTGTTCCGTGATGTCAGGAGTCGAATTGCGAGGGCCAGTGCCTGCGTCGAGCCGGAAGTGATGACGATCTGCTCGGGGGAGCATGAAACGCCGCGGCTCTGAAATAAGAAGGCAGGCAGTACTGCCCGCAGTTCACTGCAGCCTGCCACGTCAGTGTAGCCGAAATTTTGCGAAGGGGCATCCAGAATAACCTGAAATAGCGCCTCCTTCCAATGCTTTCTAGGGAAATAACGCAGATCCGGCACTCCGAACCTGAAATCGATCAAGTCGGGGTTCGTTGCTGCTGTATCCGTTGTGGCGAAGGGGAGCGCCGGAAGTTTTGCAAGAAGAGCGTCTTGCGAAACAAAAGTGAAAGATCCCTGACGGCTGTCAAGAAAACCTTCGAATTGCAACGCTTCATATACTTCAACGGCAACATTGCGGGCAATGCCGAGCTGTCCGGCCAGTGTCCGGGTCGGCGGCAGCTTCGTTCCCGCAGGCATTTGCCCGTCAAGAATCTTCTGCCGCAGTTGGTGATACAACTGACGGGTGACAGACAAAGAGGAATCTCTGTCGATACGTAAGCCGAACATCTTCGTATCCTTCTTTGCAAAATTGGTACCTGAAAAGATAGAAAAATTGGAACTGTGCGCGGCCAATTTTTGATGTTATTGTAATACAGACGGGTGAAGCTGGCAACAGTCCCGTGATAGAACAGGCAGGGAGGCAGTGTCGTGATTCGTGTAACGGAAGAATGGAAAAAAACCTGGCCGCAGGCGCATGTTGGAGTGATGGCGGTCGGAGGCATCGAACGCGTAATCTCCGGTGAGAGTCTGACAGAAAAAAAACGCGTGCTGACCCGTACGCTGGGCGAACGATACCGAAACCGGGAAGAACTTCTGTCAAACGAAATTATCAGCGCGTATGTCGCTTACTTTAAGAAGTACAAAAAAACGTATCATGTTCTTTTGCAATTGGAGTCGGTAATCTTTAAAGGCAAGCCGTTGCCAAGCGTTTTACCTCTGGTGGAATCGATGTTTATAGCAGAGCTGGAAAGCGCCATTCTTACGGCGGGGCATGACGCGGATGCATTACAGATGCCGCTCAGTCTGTCCGTTGCGGAAGGAACGGAAAGATATACCGGGATTGGCGGAAAAGAACTGGAAACCAAAGCGCAGGATATGGTGATGCAGGATGAGGAAGGAGTGATTGCCAGCGTTTTGGGAGGCCCGGACGCCAGAACCCGGATTACGCCGCAGACCAGCCGTTGTCTATTTGTTGCGTATGCACCGCAGGGAATCGGAAAAGAATGCCTGAAGGCACATTTTGATAATATCTGTGATAATATTGCCGTTTTTTCACCGGGGATGTCTGTTGAGAGCATGGAAATATTCGGCGGCTGAATTAGAATAAAGCGTGGCAACGGGCTTCGCAGGGAACGATACAGAATCGTTCCCTGTTTGTGTTGGCAGGAGTTTGACTGTCAGGCGGCGAATTTTTGACGGATATTTAAAGCGGGGTGGTTCAGGGGATGAAAACCAAAGGGGTACTGTTTGATTTATATGGAACTCTGATCGTGTACGGGGATATGGAAAAAGCGTGGAATGCATGGTATGACGTCATTTATGAAACTTTTCAGACCAGCGGTCTTACCTTGTCGCATGAACGGTTTCGACCGTATTGCGTTGGTTTTTTTGAAAAACCGGAGCCGCCCGGCAATGACGATTTGTCGGTCGTCGAACGTCGGCTGCAGCGTCTTGCCGGGGAAATGGGGACCGTGATCCAAAAGGAAAAAGCGGTAATAGCGATTGAACGTTCCATCGACGTCTGGCACGATCAGGTCCGATTGGACCCGGAAGCGATAGAAGTGTTGGAAAAAATACGCCGCAAGAGGTCCCTTGCCTTAGTCTCGAATTTTGATTATGCTCCATATGTTCACAATCTGCTGGCGAAATGGAAGCTTTCTCCTCTGTTCGATACGATTTTGGTTTCTGATGCGGTGGGTGTGAAAAAGCCCCATCCGGGCATTTTTCACCGGGCTTTGCATCAGATGGGCCTTGCAGCGGATCAGGCGGTCCATGTCGGAGACAGCCAGGAAGATATCGAAGGCGCAGTCGGGGCGGGAATCCGTCCGGTCTGGATAGACCGTCACCGCAAAGACCCCTGGCGCGCCAGACAAGCCGGCGATGTGACAAGGATTACTTCTTTGGGGGAATTGCTGGAGCATCTGGACTGATGAATGTTCAGCAATGGCTGTTCTGCACAGTAACCGTGCTTTTCTGGTTTTCCATGTACACTTATGTGCCGATTCTGCCATTATACGCCTCATCGCTGGGAGCCTCGTACAAGCTGGTCGGACTGGTAATCGGCATTTACGGAGTAACGCAGTTGCTGCTGAGAATTCCGCAGGGAATGCTGTCTGACCGATGGCGCAAACGCAAAATCTTTGTGGTTGCGGCCATGGCTGTTTCCGCAGCAAGCGCACTGGGGATGTGGCTGGTCCCGGATGTCGCGGCATTGGTGTTGTTTCGCGGAATGTCCGGGGTGGCGGCCACGGGATGGGTCGTTATCGTGGTGTTGTTTGCCGGGTATTTTGCTCCGGAGGAAGCGCCGAGAGCGTATGGGATTCTGAATTCCGTTAATTTTGCCGGCCAGTTGACCGGAATGTTTGCCGGCGGGCTGGTTGCGGAGTGGTTCGGTTGGCCGGCGACATTTGCTCTGGCAGCCGCCGGCGCTGCAGCCGGCTTTTTTCTGTCTTTGCTGGTAAAAGAAAATACGCCGTCCGGGGCATCTCCCCTGCGCATCGCTGATGTGCCCCATATTCTGAGGAATTTTCATTTACTGCTGGCATCAGTCATGGGAATATTGACGCAAGTGGTTGTTTACGGCACAATATTCGGTTTTGTGCCTCTGATAGCCAAAAAAATGGGGGCGTCGAATTTTGAACTGGGTCTGCTCACGACGTTGTCCGTGCTGCCCAGTGTAGCCGCGTCCATGTTGTCGGGAACCTGGTTTGTCAGATGGCTGGGTCTCCGGCGCTCCATCTTCCTCGGTTTCTTGTTTTTGGCAGGTTCGGCGGTAATCGTGCCGTTTTTGACGAACATGACACAGTTGTACTGCTCGCAACTGCTCGGCGGTTTTGGACGCGGCCTGGCCTTTCCGTTGCTGATGACCCTGGGAGTGAAAAGTGTGTCGGAACAAGTGCGGGCCACGGCAATGGGAATTTTCCAGTCCCTTTATGCGGCGGGTATGTTTGCCGGGCCTGTCATTGTCGGTTTGGCCGGTGACTGGGCCGGACTGGATTCGGGTTTCTGGCTGTGCAGTCTGTGTGGATTGAGCGGAGCTTATTTAGCCTGGCGTTTCGTTGACGAAACCGGCCGGAGTGCAAAAGCATAAGGGGTGATGAATTTGGAATACTGGCTGACGGCCTTGCTGGCGATAAATGTTCTGATATTGATTGTGCTGCTGCTGCGGGGGACGCGGGGCGCCGACAGGGAAACCGCCGGGCGCATGGACAGGCTGGAACGGCAGGTGCGTGAGGAAGGAGACCGGTCCCGCCAGGATAACGGCTTGCAGGCCAAAGCGCTGCGGGAAGAACTGTCCGTGACACTCAATCAGTATAATGAGGCGATACTGCGGCGCCTGGTGGAAAATGCGAGGCAGCAGGGCGAGCAACTGAACAGTTTTTCCGGGCAATTGCAGTACCTCACGCAGGCGAATGAACAACGCCTCGAAAGATTGCGGGAAACGCTGGAAACGCAAGTGAAGGCGTTGCAGGCAGACAACAGCCAGAAGCTGGAGGCGATGCGCCAGACTGTCGACGAGAAACTGCACGCCACATTGGAAAAGCGGCTGGGGGAATCCTTCCAGCTTGTCAATGAAAGGCTGGAACAGGTTCATAAAGGGTTGGGAGAGATGCAGACGCTGGCTGTCGGAGTAGGCGATCTGAAAAAAGTGCTGACGAATGTGAAAACCCGCGGGACCTGGGGCGAAATCCAACTGGGAACTTTGCTGGAACAGATTCTGGCGCCTGGACAGTATGAGAAAAATGTGGCAACCAAGCCGCGCAGCGCGGAGAGGGTTGAATTTGCCGTCATCCTGCCGGGACGGGACGATGCCGGGGTAGTGTATCTGCCAATCGATGCGAAATTCCCGCAGGAAGACTATCAAAAAATGCTTGAAGCGCAGGAGCAGGCAGATGCTGCTGGTGCCGAAGCAGCCGGCAGGGCGCTGGAACTGCGGATCAAAGCGGAGGCTCGCGATATTCGCGACAAATATCTGGCGCCGCCGCACACGACGGATTTCGGCATTCTGTTTTTGCCTGTGGAAGGATTGTATGCGGAAGTCCTTCGGCGCACCGGACTGTATGAATTTTTGATGCGGGAATATCATGTGACGGTAGCCGGGCCGACTACGCTGTCTGCCATGCTGAACAGCCTGCAGATGGGGTTCCGTACTCTGGCGATCGAAAAACGGTCTTCGGAAGTATGGATGCTGCTCAGTGCTGTAAAGACAGAGTTCGGCAAATTTGGCGACTTACTGGACAAGACGAACAAGAAACTGCAGGAAGCCAGTAATGCAATCGATGCAGCATCGACAAAAACGAGGGCGATTGAGCGGAAACTTCGGGGCGTGCAGGCGTTGCCCAGTGAGAGCGCGGATTTGTTGCTGGAAGAGGCGGCTGAGCCAGGCGACGGGGTGGACATTCGCCCGGTGGTATAATACAATAATCAAATAATAATTATAAAGAGGCAAAGATTGATGCGAAAAACTATTTTTTATCTATTGATCGGCAGTTTTATCTTTTCAGGCACGTGCACGGCGTTTGCCGTCGCTCCTTCAGTTCGGGTATTGCCGACAGGCGGAGGCTATTCCGTTACCTGTCAGGAGTTTGGCGTAGAAATGCGGGGAGATTCCGTAAAATCCTGTTTTTTGGCATTGCCTGCCGACTTGCCGGGCGGGAATCAGACAAAAATTGCCTGCGCCCCGAAATATGCGACGGCTTTCCGGGTTGATGGCAGGGTGGAGTACTGTACGCTGGGTTCGGACATGACGTTCAAACGAACGGCACAGGAACGTGTTGCCTGTAAAGCGGGCGGACGCGTGGTCATCCGCGAGGATGGCACTGTGGAGTCCGCCACGCTAAAAGAATCCACCGAACTTCCCTATGCAAAAGGTTCGACTGTTGCCTGCCGCGGAGGCTCACCCGTAGTGTTCAGGGCGGATGGGAACGTAGCAAATTGCATTTTGGACAGGGAAAGCGTATTTTCGGCAAAAGAAAAGAAAAACCTGAATAAGACCTGTGTTGTCGGCGGACTCATAGCTTTTGACGAAGATGGAAAGTTCAACGGCTGCTATCCTCCGACTCCACCCAAAGAGGCAATACCACAAGGAGGTCAAAACCCATGAGAGACTTTGCATCACACAAAGCCTTGCAGTTTAAAGAGTCGGTAATTCGGGAAATGTCCCGGGTAGCTGCAAAACACAAGGCGGTCAACCTTGCCCAGGGGTTCCCGGATTTTTCTGCGCCTGACGGGATCAAGGACGCGGCCTGTCGTGCAATCATGAACAATCACAATCAGTACGCCATCACCTGGGGTACCAAAAATCTTCGTGACGCCATTGTGGCAAAGACCCATAGGGATTATGGAATGACTTTTGACCCGGAAACAAATCTCACGGTGACATGCGGCGCAACGGAGGGCATGATTGCTTCCCTGATGGCGACGGTCAATCCGGGGGAAGAAGTTGTTGTTTTTGAGCCATATTATGAAAACTACGGACCTGATGCAATTTTGTGCGGCGCAACGCCCCGTTTTGTCAGCCTTCGTCCGCCTGATTTTTCTTTCAACCGTGATGAACTGGCGGCTGCGTTCAATGAGAAAACCAGAGCCATCGTCATCAATTCACCCAATAATCCGACCGGCCGTGTTTTTTCGCGGGAAGATCTGCAATTTATCGCGGATTTGTGCCAAAAATATGATGTGTTGGCCATAACGGATGAAATTTACGAACATATCCTGTATGATGGCGCTCAACATGTGCCGATCTGGACATTGCCGCAAATGGCGGAGCGGACGATTGCCGTGAACAGCGTCTCCAAAACATTCAGCGTGACCGGTTGGCGCATTGGATTTATTCTTGCTCCAGCCGAGCTGACTGCTTCGATACGGAAAGTGCATGATTTTCTGACCGTTGGAGCGGCGGCGCCTCTGCAGGAAGCATGCGCCGAGGCATTTCGCTTTCCTCTGGATTATTACGCAGAGTTGGGCGAATTTTATCGGGAGCGTCGTGACTATTTGCTGGGTGAGCTGGAAAAAGTGGGTTTCCGTTGCGTGCGCCCCGGCGGTGCGTATTATATCATGGCGGAAATTGCACCTTTTGGCTGGGATGACGACGTAGAGTTCGCGTTCCATCTTGCATCAGAAATCGGAGTCGCCACGGTGCCGGGTTCCAGTTTCTACAGACCGGGACATCCGGACGGCAAGAAATTCATCCGCTTTTGTTTCTGCAAAGAAATGGCGACGTTGGAAGCCGCTGTGGCCAAATTGCAAAAACTGAAACAAAAGTAACGAAGTGGAATCAAAAAACAGCCGGGACTGCTTTGGGCAGTTCCGGCTATTTTTCTGTGTGCAAGCAGGTAGATGGAAATGGTATGGAGAATAAAATCAATAAGTTTATTTTGTGGGAGGGGCAGTGCAGTCAGGGACATCCTGGCGAACCAGCTTTTCCACGAGAATATCGACCCGTTCCACCTTGAAACCGGTTAGTGTTTCCACTTCCGTTTTGATAGAATCACGCACTCTGGAAACAACTTCGGGAATTCGGCAGCCATAGACGAGAGTAAGCTTCAGGTCAAAGCTGACCGCCTGGGTGGAGCCTTCCGGTTCCTGCCGTTTGACTGTGACCTGCGGCGCGATTCGCTCGGATACCAACTGCGTCAGCTCCGACAAGGCGTTCTTTTTCACCGGGGCTACAACTTCCGGGATTTGCTGCAACGCAGAACGGGCGATTTCATTCAGTACCTCGTCGGTAACCTGGGTTCGTTCCATATCGCTCATAGTAACCTCCCGTTATTTCATGCAATTCATTATCATTCGACATAAAGCTGCAAATCCCTTGTATAAGGAAATGCGATTGCTGTAAGGATTGTGAGGTGGGAATCATGTTGAACTGGAAAAGAAGAGCTCAAATATTCATGGTCACGATTGGCGTTGTCTTGTTTGCAAACGTGATGACGCCACCAACGGCGGAAGCTTTGCTGATTGGAACGCAACAGGAGATTGACATCGGCAGGGGCGTCGCCAGAGACCTGGAGAAAAAATACGGAGTGGTCAATGATCCGGAACTGCAGGCGCGGATCGCACGAATCGGAGCAAGCATCGCCGCTGTGGCTGACAGGAAGGATTTGTCCTATAGTTTCAAGGTGCTCAATTCAAAAGAAGTGAACGCCATGGCGGTACCGGGAGGCTTTATTTATGTTTTCAAGGGACTGACGGACTACATGCCGTCCGACCATGAAATAGCCGGTATTCTTGGCCACGAAGTGGGACATATAGTAAAAAGACATACCGTTGTGCAGATTGAACGCAGTCTGGCTGTCGGAGTCCTATTTACGATCTTGTTCGGCAGCAGCAGCAGCGCAATCATCGGCGAACTCATGGCAAATGCGCTGATGGCAGGGTACAGCCGCGAGGCGGAACGGGAGGCGGATTATCTGGGTGTGGTCCACACGATGCGCGCCGGATACAATCCATACAGCATGCTCATCGGAATGGAAAAACTCGAAGCGTTAAGCAAAAAAGCGGATTACGGCCTGTTTTCGAGTCATCCTGATTCCGCCAACAGGGTGAAGGCCGTGAGAGAACAGATTACTGGCGAATATAAAGTTCGCCCTGTTGTGAAGGAAGCCGAAAAATACGCTCAGGTCATCGATGGACCGTGGAGTTTGCCTGCATTTTACAGTACATATGCCGGGTATAGCCCTCGCATGCGGGCGTATGGTACGGCAGGACGGATCTATCGTCTGATTACACAGCCGGACTATTCCAGCGACAAGCTGTTTGTGAATGACATCGAAAATGCCATGGCCATATATTATAATGACGAAAAGGAACCGGTGACGGTGATTACTGCGCAGGATGCAGCGGCAAACGGCATCACTCCTTCGGAAATGTCGCTGCAGATTGTCACGAAGATCCGTGAACGGGCTGGCCGGTAAGAATCGGGGAGGGAACAACGAAATGAAAAAAATCTTTGCAAGCTTGATTTTGGTTATGTTGATGACAATTTCTGCAGCTTGGGCGGCGCCGGCTGAAATGAACCTGAAAGTTGCAGAACCGGGCGCCAGCACGGAATGGACGATTGGGGCAACAAATACGGTGAAATGGTCATTTCGGGGTGAACCGGGACAAACGGTGCTCATTCGACTGCAACGGGTCGGGTGGGTGAATGTGCAAAAAATATTGGCCGAGGCTGCTCCGATTGGTGCAAATCGTTCAGGAACTTTCAAATGGCAAACTCCGGCTGATTTACCGCCCGGGGATGATTATTCGATGACTGTCATGGCGGAAAACGGGTTGAGCGATACGTCTGAACTTTTCAAGCTAACTGCAGGAAAAACACCTGTGAACAAGCTTTCGCTGGACTCGCTTCCGAAAGGCGGTGACAAATGGACTCCCGGATCGAAAGTCGTCATTCGCTGGAGCTATGCAGGAGACCCCGGCCCAAACGTGAAGGTGGCATTGATAAAAATGGATGAAGGCGCGGTGACCGTTCTTGCTCCGTCCGTTCCGACAGGCAGCGGAGGAAAGGGAAGCATGGAGTGGACAGTCTTGCCCCTGAAACCGGGAACGGATTATTATATCGGGATCGTCAGCAATACCAACGCGTTTTTCCAAGACAAAGGGAAATCGCCTGTGGCTATCGGCGCGTCAAAATAGGCTCGGCTTCGGTCGGCCTTTTTTCTTTTTCTCACAGCGATATCGGGGGGTAGGGAACTTGCACTCAGAACCGCTTGATGCATCCAACCTGTATTTATTCCATGAAGGAACCCAGACCAAAGCCTATGCGATATTGGGAGCACATCCCTGCGAAAAGGACGGAAGAGCGGGAACTCGGTTTTCTGTCTGGGCGCCGCACGCGGAAGGAGTATGGCTGGAAGGCAGTTTCAATAATTGGAGCGGCCATGGTTTTGGCATGGAACAGTTGGATGATTCCGGCGTCTGGAGTTTATTTGTGCCTGATGTCGGACCCGGCGCTTTATATAAATATGCGATCAGGCATCATAGCGGTGAGGGCAGGGTGAAGGCGGACCCATATGCTTTTGCCGCGGAGCTCAGGCCCAACACGGCATCGCAAGTGGTCGATCTCGGAAATTTTGCGTGGAATGACGCGCAATGGGCTGAGCGGCAGAGACGGGAACCGATTTATGGAAGGCCGCTGAACACGTATGAAGTGCATTTGGGATCGTGGCGGAGGCGTGCCGACGGCTCGTTTCTGTCATATCGCGAACTGGCGCACCAGCTGGTTGATTACGCCGTGGAGATGGGGTATACCCATCTGGAACTGATGCCGGTGGCGGAACATCCTCTGGACGGATCATGGGGCTACCAGCAGACCGGCTATTTTGCCGTTACGAGCCGGTATGGCAGTCCGCTTGACTTTATGTATTTTGTCAACCGGGCCCATGAACAAGGCATAGGGGTTATAATTGACTGGGTTCCCGGCCATTTTTGCAAGGATGACCACGGATTGGCGCGGTTTGACGGTGAGGCACTCTACGAGCCGGCGAACAGGCAACGCGCCAGCAATGAGGAGTGGGGTACCCTCAATTTTGATCTGGGCAGGCCGGAAGTGCGCAGTTTCCTGATTTCAAACGCCTTGTTCTGGTTTGACGTGTATCATATAGACGGCTTGCGGGTGGATGCAGTGGCAAATTTGCTGTATCTGGATTTTGCCAGAAAGCCGGGCCAGTGGAAGCCCAATCGATATGGCGGCAGGGAAAATGTGGATGCCATCCGTTTTCTCCAGCAGATGAATGCCGCTGTTTTTGCCAAGTTTCCGGCAGCCTTGATGATTGCCGAGGAATCTACCACCTGGACGGGAGTGACACACCCGACCCATGAAGGCGGGCTGGGGTTCAACTACAAATGGAATATGGGCTGGATGAACGATGTGCTCCGGTATGCGAAAATTGACCCGCTGTTTCGCGGCGGGTCCCATCATTTGCTGACTTTTGCCATGATGTACATGTATTCGGAAAATTTTATCCTGCCTCTGTCTCACGACGAGGTGGTCCATGGAAAACAGTCTCTGCTGGATAAAATGCCGGGAGATTATTGGCAGAAGTTTGCCGGATTGCGGGGTTTTCTGGGATTTGCCATTACACATCCGGGCAAAAAACTTTTGTTTATGGGCGGAGAGATAGGGCAATTCATCGAATGGAATGAAAACGCAAGCCTTGACTGGCACTTGCTGGAATATGAGAAACACGGGCAGCTTCAGCGGTATGTGCGGGACTTGAACCATTTTTACCGCAATGAGCGCTGCCTTTGGGAACAGGACCACCAAAGAAGCGGGTTCCGCTGGATTAATCCGGACGACAGGGCCGGCAGCATTGTAAGTTTCATTCGCTATGCGAAGGATGCCGGGGAATATATTGTGGTCGTCTGCAACTTTACGCCCATGGGACGGGAAGGCTATATCATCGGTGTGCCTGATGCAGGAGAATACCGGGAAATTTTCAACAGCGACAACTCCATATATGGAGGCACCGGTGCGCTTCATTCGCAGCCTCTTATTGCGCGAAATGAGGGGTGGGGTTCCTGGAGGCATTCCCTTGCAATCGGTGTGCCGCCGCTGGGAATGGTCTGCTTCAGGAAAGTCTGAGCTGGGAAACGCAACAAGGCAGGGAGGGCGGAGTATGCAAAAAAAGAAAGCGATTGCGATGATTCTGGCAGGTGGGCAGGGAACGCGACTGGGTGCGTTGACCAAGAAACTTGCAAAACCGGCTGTGCCTTTTGGCGGAAAATACCGCATCATTGATTTTACGCTTTCCAACTGCAGCAATTCCGGCATTGACACAGTGGGCGTACTGACGCAGTACCAGCACTTTTTTCTGCACAGTTATATCGGCATAGGAAGCCCCTGGGACCTGGACCGCCGGGAGGGCGGAGTGTTTGTATTGCCGCCCTACACCCATGATTCGGGCGGGGAGTGGTATAAAGGAACTGCAGACGCCATTTATCAAAACCGGGAATTCATTGATCAGTTTGACCCGGTATGGTTGTTGGTGCTTTCGGGAGACCACATATATAAAATGGATTATTCCCGCATGCTTGATTTTCATGAGGAAAAGCAGGCGGAAGCAACAATCGCGGTGATTGAAGTGCCGTGGGAAGAGACGCGACGCTTCGGTATCATGAACACCGACGCGGATGACCGGATTACCGAATTTGAAGAAAAGCCGGCCAAGGCGAAAAGCAACCTGGCATCGAT
>CAZXCC010000003.1:0-9725 GCA_964638945.1 uncultured Veillonellaceae bacterium
CCGTAACGGCCTCCAGACGCTGCCGGTTCGCCAACAGACCGACTGACAGATTATCATGGTCAGTCCTCTTGCCTACCTGTTTTAGTTCCAGGTCTTGTATCCTGCTGCGCAAAACGGAATGCTCTTCTTCCATTTTTTTGCGTTCCGCCTGCATGTGCGAAATTTTATGCGCCAGTTCTTCTCTGGCTGCATCCATCCGATTTATTTCTATGGCAATCTTTTTGATAAAGGCAACCTGGTCAGTCACTGAATTTTCACCGGAAGCACCCAGGGCAACAGCAGACCTTGCCACCAAAGAACATGCCGTCTCAAACCGCTCCTGTGCCGCAAGTACATTCCGCATAATTTTATCCTGCTCCGTTGCCGCGGAATCCTGTTTCTGCCTTGCAGCTGCCAGGCTTGCCGAATTGCCTGCTTCCTGCTGCCGCAATTCTTCCAGCTTTGCCTCCACCTCTTCCTTGCTTCGCTGCCATTTTTCCAGCAGCTTTTTCTTCTCATCGTGCTGTTGTCTGCGTTCAGCAACCGCCGACAAACATATCTGAATTTCAGTGATTCCATCCGCTAATCCCAACTCTGAAACTAGCTCGCCGCAAAAGACAGCGAGCTGTTTTCGACGGTCTCCACATTGATTTTGTCCGGCAGCAATTTGTGCCGCTAAAAACACACTCTTGCTTCTTGCCTCATTCAACCGAGTTTCCGTCTGTATCAAAGCACCCTGCTTTTCATTAACAAACACTTTTAGTCTTTCTGCACGCTCATCACTCGCATCTGTCGTCTCCTGACAGGCAATTTTCGGATGCTCCAGCGAACCGCAAACCGGACAAGCTGTTCCCAACATCAAATCCTGCGCCAACATCACAGCCATTTTGCGCTTATTGTTCTGAACCGCTTCATTCAGCTCATTCTGTAACCGTTCCAGTTCTCTGCGTATCGTTTGCAATTCATATTCAGCGTTTTCCGTTTCCCTGATGGAAAGCGTGTGCTTTCTCTGCAATTCATCCAACTTTTCAGCAGCGTTGTCCATTTCAACCTGCACCTGCCCAAAATTGCGAACATGGAGTTCACACCGCACCAATCTTGACTCTTCTTCCGCCAGCGTCAATCCGTCCATTGGACATCCAGTATGCAACCTGTTCAATTTTTCTTCCAGTTGCGCGCGCACGATGCCGGTTTGTTTTTCTGTTTCAACTCTTGCCTGGACAGCTTCCATCGCCGCCTGCATTTCCTTGTCCCGCATATTGCGTTCCGCAATTGCTTCCATAGTAATTTTACGACAGTGTTCCCACTGGCTGACCCTTTCACCGGCCTCAACCAGTTCACTCCGGCGCTCCGTTGCAACCTGACAGCCGGCAAGGTCGTCCTGCAATGCAATTAAATCCTGGTCTATCCTACTGATTTGATTTGTTTTTTTCTGAAAATCACCATTGACAGCCTGCAGCGTTGTGTTAAGTTGCGACAGCTGTCCAGCCATCTCCGCAAGTTTGTTTTCATCCGTCACAAGCTGTGTTTCCAACAACTGCGCTTCCCCAACCTGCTCCCGTTTGACTATGAGGCCTGGCTCCTTATTTCTTCGGGATTCTTGCTTCAAAACATATTCCAGTTGTTTTTCTGTGCAAGTTGTTTTCGCTGCTATTTCTTGCGCAATTGCTGTTTCTATCGATTTTTCCGCCGTTTCGCAACGCACACGGGCCTCCGTTGCTTTTTCAAGCCAGGGGTTTACTCGCGCAGCTTTTTCTGCCTGAACAATCCGTGTATCGATTGCCGCAATTTCAGAGCTTCGTTCTCTATGGCTCGCCAATTCCTGATTTTTGTGCAATATTTGTTTCTGCAGCTCCACGACTTTCGCCGCATCTTCTGCAATCCGGCGAACTTCGTCAAAATATTTACCGGCTTGCTGCGATAGTTCCTTTGCTGCAAGCAGTTTTGCAAGCGCAGCATCCACAGCTTCCCGGGAAGCATCTCCTATCCCCAGCATTTCGCCCTGCAATGCACTATATTGGTTTGCTGTTTCATCTTTGCGCTTTTTTACTCTGTAAGCAAGCATGTCACCATACTGTTCCAGTGAAAATAGTCGTTCCAGCATTTTTCTGCGGTTCACGCCTGCCAGTGTCAAAAAATCCGAGAATTTCCCCTGTGGCAATACAACTGCCCGCACAAAATCATCCAGCGTAATCCCCAGGATATCGACGACTTTTTCGTTAACGGCATTTTCCTGATCCGCCAGAACGATCTCCTCGTCCTGCCGAACCTCAACCAGCCTGCTCAGTGTGCTGTTCACGGAAACATGATCACGTGTCCTGTATTTTCGTTCGACACGATACACCCGTCGTTCAGAATCCGTACCCAATGAAAACTCAAAGGAGACAGAAGCATGGGTCTCACTCTCGTTGACAATTCCTTGTTTCCCGCTTTTGGCCCTGCCGATTTTTCCATATAGCGCCAGTGTTATCGCATCCAGGATCGTCGATTTCCCGCTGCCTGTCGGCCCAAAAATCCCGAACATGCCAATATCCGACAATCGGGAAAAGTCAATATCCTGCTGCTCGCGAAAACTTTGCAGCCCTGCAATGCTGAGCTTATGAGGCTTCATGAATTTTCAGCCCCCTGTTCCGCATCCTGTTCTCCGATCAATTCGCAAAAAAGCTGCAACAAAGCGGGCTCCGGTAACAATCCTCCTGTTTTCTCCGCATAAAAGCGGGCAAAAAGTTCACTTACCGGCAGTCCTGCCAAACTTTGATACTCTTCGTCTTCCATAGCCTGCGATACGGGAAGCGGTCGGATGCCGACAATCCCCGGCCGCAATTCACGCAACCGATGAATATCGCTGCCAGTCAGCAGTTCAGTGACACAAATCTCCAAATCAATCCAGGCGTTACAGTCCTTTCCTTCCTCAATCCATCGATATACTTCCGGCAGTCCCCCGGACGCCTTCCACCTCACAAGAGGACGGGATGCCGCCAAATGCACTTCCCTGATCTGAGCCGCAGCGCCAGGCTGTATGTCAGCAACCGTAACAGATTTTGCATGGCCTGCCTCGGCGAACCCATAAGCTATCGGCGATCCGGCGTAGCGTGAAGCCGTGCCGCACCCGTTGATTTTCTGCGGCCGGTGCAAATGTCCGAGTGCCACATACTGTGCGCCGATATTGAGGACTTGCGGATCCACGGCATATGCGCCGCCCATCTGAATATCCAGTTCCGTTTCACGATCCGACTCGACGCAGTTGCGCACATACAAGTGGCTCATCAGGAGATTCACGCTGTCTTCGCGGTAATGCCGGCCCAGATGGCTGAAAATATCGCTCAGACAGTCATTATATCCTCGATGCAGGTCCGATTCTTCCATCGTGTCCGACAAGAGTCTCTTCAAACGACCTTCAGACGGATATGGCAGAGCGAGAACCACTGCACTGTGATCCTGACCCGGAACTGCAATTTCCAGCCAGGAAGCGCCGCAGGCAATCCGTCTGACCCGCTCCGCACTCCTCGTCCCTGTCGGTAGCAAAGGGGCGAACGGATAACCGATCAATGTGATTCCCAGTTTATCCGCAAGAGGAGATGGTGCAGACAACCTCTCGGGACTGTCATGATTCCCGGCGATTACAACTACTCCACGCCTTCCGTGATCAGCCAGGCGGTCCATCGCATCAAAAAACAAATCCTGCGCTGCAGCACCGGGATTGGGAGACTGAAAAACATCGCCGGCGAGCAATACAAGATCAATTTTTTCCTGTCTGGTTATCTCACATATTTCATCAACAAAGCTTTCCTGTTCTTCACGACGGTCCCTGTCTTCCAACGTTTTGCCAAGATGCCAGTCGGCCGTATGCAAAATTCGCAACAATAGCGCTCCCTTCTCTTTTCGAAACACCGATGCTTACTCGCTGATGAATCTCTTTCAATGATTCATCCAAAGGTTTCACCGCCCAAGACTATATACTGACTCATGTTTTCTTTCTCTCCTTTTGCTTTCTATTCCTGCAGGTTTTGGGAAACATGCATGCCTGCATCAGAAAACAAAGAGTCCCTGCCGAAACAGGGACCCGATTCTCGGTCTTTACCGCAATGCAGTATCTGTCAATCGCGGAAGTAGCGAACTCCCGCTTCAAAAATCCGTTGATTCTTATTGCCGGGCACATTGATGGCCACATCTCTTCCCCTGCGTTCGGAATGTCCCATCTTGCCGAATATTCGCCCGTCCGGGCTTGTAATCCCTTCGATTGCCCAGTCGGAACCATTGGGGTTGATGGCGATCTCCATCGACGGGTTCCCTGCAGCGTTCACATACTGGGTTGCAATCTGTCCGTTGGCGGCCAAACGCTCAAGGTGAGCCCTGCCCGCCACCAATCGTCCTTCTCCGTGCGATACGGCAATCGTGTGCACATCTCCCGGCTGGACCAGACTGAGCCACGGTGACAGTCCGGAGACGATCCTGGTTTCCGTCATGCGTGATATATGGCGCCCGATCCGATTGAATGTCAACGTGGGGCTATCTTCCGTCAAAGGCTGAATCTGCCCGTACGGCAGGAGTCCCAGTTTGATCAGGGCCTGAAATCCGTTGCAGATGCCAAGGATCAACCCGTCCCTTTCCTTGAGAAGCCGCATGACCGCATGGGCCAGCCTGGGATTATGAAAGAAAGCGGCAATGAATTTTCCTGAACCGTCCGGTTCATCCCCGGCGCTGAATCCGCCCGGAAGCATAAGGATCTGTGAGTTTTCAACCGCTTTTGCCACAGCCGTAATCGACTCTTCAATGTCATGAGCCGAAAGATTGCGGATGATGAGAACCTCCGGATTTCCACCCGCCTCCTCAAAAGCCCGGGAAGAGTCATATTCGCAGTTTGTGCCGGGAAACACCGGTATGACCACTCTGGGACGCGCTATGGAATTTTTCGCTTTCCCTATCACAGACCGACCGCTGAACGGTTTGAACGCCACAGGTCCATTTTCCTCTCCCGTTTTCGTAGGAAATACTTTTTCCAGTGTCGCTTCCCAGGCCACACGTGCGTCATCCAGCGAAATCGACGCTCCCATGACGGAAATAACCGGTTCATCCACCGTCTGCCCCAATAAAACGTATTCAATCCCGTTCAGAATCGCATCCGGGTTTTCACCGGAGGCCAGTTCCAATATCATGGAGCCGTGATCCGGACGGAACAATTGCTCTCTCGAAACATTCGCCTCAAATTCAAAGCCGATCCGGTTGCCAAACGCCATGACACTGACGGCAGCGGCAACGCCGCCCAGGCGGACCGTTTTTGCCGATACAATGCGTTTTAAGGCAATCATCTCAGCAATCCTGTGAAATGCCGCATTCACTTTCTTGAAATCCGGCATCCCGGAAGAATCTCTGACCAGCGGAACCATGACCACGGTATTTCCGGATTCTTTAAACTCTGGAGAAATCACCTTAGCAGCGTCAACAGGAGCGACTGCAAACGAAACCAATGTTGGAGGAACGTTCATATCCTTGAAGGAACCCGACATGCTGTCTTTTCCTCCAATAGCGGCAGTTCCCAGCTGCACTTGGGCCCAATAGGCGCCCAGCAGCGCACTGAATGGTTTTCCCCACCGGACTTCGTCACTGCCGAGTTTCTCGAAATACTCCTGAAGTGTCAGGCGGCTTCTTGCGGGATTGCCTCCCATGGCGACAATCTTGGCAACCGACTCCGTTACAGCATAGACAGCCCCATGAAACGGACTCCAGTCCGACAAAAACGGATTGTAGCCAAAAGACATCAGCGTTCCTGTTTCGGTTTCCCCGGCCAGCACAGGAATTTTCGCAGCCATTCCTTCCGGAGGAGTTGCCTGGAACTGCCCGCCAAACGGCATAAGGATGGTTGCTGCTCCAATCGTGCTGTCAAACCGTTCGATCAACCCCCGCTGACTGCAAACATTCAGGTCGGACAGATTTGCCAGCCAATCAGACACAACATCTCCATGATAGACAGGCTGTTCAAAATAATATCGGTCTTCCTCCGGTGCTTTTACGCAAACATTGGCATGTTGACGCACCCCATTGGTATCTAGAAAATCGCGGCTTATATCCACAATCGTCTTTCCGCGCCAATGCATCCGCAGCCGCCGTGTTCCGGTAACCCTCGCCACAAGAGTGGCTTCCAGATTTTCTTCTGCAGCCAGTGCAATAAATTTCTGTACATCGGAAGAATCAACTACGACCGCCATCCGTTCCTGTGATTCTGAAATCGCCAGTTCCGTGCCGTCCAGGCCTTCATATTTTTTAGGAACGGCATCCAGGTCAATGTCCAGTCCTGCTGCCAACTCGCCAATGGCAACAGAAACACCGCCGGCGCCAAAATCATTGCACTTTTTGATAAGACGGCTGACTTCGCTCTTGCGAAACAAACGCTGGATTTTGCGCTCTGTTGGAGGGTTTCCTTTTTGCACCTCAGCTCCGCAGGACGCCAGTGATTCTTCCGTATGTTCCTTGGAAGAGCCTGTCGCCCCGCCGCATCCATCCCGTCCGGTTCTGCCGCCTGTAAGAATTACAGCATCCCCTGCAGTCAGAGTTTTGCGCAAAACATTCTCCCGTGGCGCAGCGGCGATCACAGCTCCAATCTCCATGCGCTTTGCTACAAAGCCCGGATGATATACCTCGGCTACCTGTCCCGTCGCCAGTCCAATCTGGTTCCCATAGGAACTGTACCCTGCCGCGGCACCGGTTGTAATCTTTCGCTGCGGGAGTTTTCCAGGCAATGTTTCCTCCAGTCTCTGTCGGGGATCGCCGCTTCCGGTAACCCGCATCGCCTGATACACATAAGAACGGCCGGACAAAGGATCCCGGATGGCGCCGCCCAGACAGGTCGCTGCTCCGCCAAACGGTTCGATCTCCGTCGGATGATTGTGGGTCTCGTTTTTAAACATAATCAGCCAGTCTTCCGGCTGACCGTCAACTGTAGCGTTTACAACAATACTGCAGGCATTGTTTTCTTCCGATTCATCGAGATCATCCAGTTTCCCGGCCTTTTTCAGTTCCTTCATGCCGATGGTCGCAATATCCATAAGACACATTTCCCGCATTTCTTTTCCATACAGTTTCCTGCGGGATGCCTGATAGGCTTGATAGGCTGCAGCAATCGGTTCGGCAAAACGCCCTCCGGCGATTTCGACCTGATCCACAGCCGTCAGAAATGTGGTATGGCGGCAATGATCGGACCAGTATGTATCAATCACCCGGATTTCCGTGACAGTGGGTTCGCGTTTTTCTGTATCACGAAAATAACTCTGGCAAAATTCCAGATCAGCCTCACTCATAGCCAGGCCCATCTCTGAGACCAATTCTTTTAGTCCGGTGCTGTCCAAAGTGCAAAAACCGGTTATCTGAGCTACATCAGGCGGCACAGGAGCAGTCATATCCAGAGTTTCCGGTTTCGCCAGAGAGGCTTCCCGTGCTTCCACTGGGTTGATGCAATAAGATTTAACGGTTTCATACTGTTCATTGGAGATTTCACCGTACAAAACGACCAATTTTGCAGATGTGACCTGCGGGCGGTCCTTTTGTGTCACCACCTGGATACATTGCGCGGCCCAGTCTGCGCGTTGGTCATACTGCCCGGGAAGATACTCCATGGCAAAAACCCGCGACTTTTTCTCCAATTCGATGGTTTCCTCAAAAACCATGTCCGCAGGAGGTTCGGCGAATACTGTATTTCTCACCAACACATATTCCGCTTCATCCAGTCCCGCCACATCATACCGGTTGATCAGGCGAACTTGCGCAAGCCCTTTCAGTCCCACGTTTTCTCTCAGGTCCAGCAGAAGGCCGCGGGCCTCCACATCAAATCCGGGTTTTTTCTCTACAAAAATCCGTCTCACCTGTGCCATGAGACATCACCTCTTTCGTTAATCATACGCTTACGGTCAGGATGAATATCGTCTTATATTTTATTGCATATTGGGAATCATATCAATGGAACGCAAACTTAGCCCAAATTGCATTCGGTGGTTATATATTCGAGCAAATGACGTGCTGCAAAAGAAAGATAGCGGTCTTTCCGCCAAATGACCGCCAGTTGCAAAAATATCTGCGGCTCTGCCAACGGAATGGAAACGATGGTCTGAGGATTCAGTTCAGCACAAATTTTGCCGGGAAGCAAAGCGATGCCCAACCCGGCTTCCACCATCTGTGTCATAAATTCCCGCTGGGAAGTCTCACAAATGATATTGGGTTGAAACCCTGCCAATTTGCAACGACTCAAAATCTGATCATACAATGAAAAATCCTGACTATAAAGGATAAACCCTTCCTTTGCCAAATCAGAAAAATTTACTGCGGAAGAGTGGACCAACGGGTGTTCCGGATGGACGATCATCCAAAGCGGGTCCTCCACAAAGGGAAATACGTTAAAATCATCGCTTCTGTCCGGCAAAGTACAAACGATTCCTATGTCCAGCGAGCCTTCATTTACTCCCTGTTTTACCTTTTTTGAACCAAATTCGTACAACTGCAGTTCGATATTGGGATGCTCCCGCTTAAACTCTCCCAGCACGCGCGGAAAAATCGTCGATGCGGTAATGGAGGGAATCCCGATACGAATCTTGCCTTTCTTGAGCAGGGTGCTTTCCTTGACATGCCCCGCAAGATTGTTGAACAGACAGACAATCTGTTGCGACTGTTCCCAGACTGTCTGTCCGACATCAGTCATCTCCAGCCTCTTTGCATCTCGATATAATAACGGCGTTCCAATTTCATCCTCCAGATTTTTTATCATTTCACTGATGGATGGCTGGGAAACGTGCAAAATGCTTGCTGCCTTGCTAAAACTTCCCTGTCTGACGATTTCCAGGAAAACCTCCAGTTGTCGAATATTCATGAACGTACCCTCCGCGATTGATGTATCCATTTTATTATAGGAAATACCTATCTTGAATATTATAACATCCAATTTTACCTTATGGATTTTCTTGCATATAATACAATTGAACCAGAAAATTTATGGAGGTGCGATGGATGAAAGTTTCAGAAATTGTCGTCAAGATATTGGAAAAGGAAGGTATTACGGATGCCTTTGGGATTCCTGGCGCAGGGATAAATCCCGTATATAAGGAGCTTGGTCTGTCCAGCATCAAACACTACTGCGTGCGTCACGAGGAAGCCGCCGTACATGCGGCCGATGGCTATTACCGGGCCTGCGGCAAAATGGCTGTAGCTCTTTGCACTTCTGGTCCCGGCGCAACGAATTTTGTCACTGGAGTCTACACCGCCAACGTTGATTCCATTCCCCTGCTGGCGATCACCGGGCAGGCCGTCACCGCCCAACTCGGCAAAGATGCCTTCCAGTGCGTCGATATTGCCAAAATTTGCGAACCGGTCGCAAAAGCTACATTTTGCGTAACCGAGCCCAATACGATTGTTGATGTCATGCAAAAAGCCTTTATGCTGGCAAAGTCCGGAAAACCGGGCGCCGTGCTGGTGGACCTGCCTTTGGACGTCCAGATGGCAGAAGTCGACTATAATATGGAAGACTACAAGCCGTTGGCCTATGACAACCCTCACCCTGACAAAAAAGAAATCCAAAAAGCAATCGCTATGATCAATGAAGCAAAAGCACCGACTCTCATCATGGGGGGAGGTGTCGTCCTGGCCGACGCCACGGATCTTTGCGTTAAATTCGCCGAAATGATGCAGATGCCTGTCATTACAACGTATATGGCCAAAGGCGGCATTCCCGCGGACCATCCGCTTCACGCCGGGCATGCCGGCAT
>CAZXCC010000003.1:9825-29517 GCA_964638945.1 uncultured Veillonellaceae bacterium
AAACCGCACAGAGTCTATGAAGAATTAAACAAATTCTTTAAGGACGATGCGATGTTTACCACAGGCTGCGGCTTAAACCAGATTTGGTCGGGGCAGCTGCAGGACGTGAATAAACCGGGTCTTTACATGCCATCCGGCGGAGCGGGCACTCTAGGTTATGACATTCCTGCTGCTTTCGGGGCAAAAATCGCCAACCCCGGAAAACATGCCGTTGCTGTCATGGGAGATTTCGGTTTTACTTTCCATGTGCAGGAATTGGCCGTTGCCGCCACATACAATATTCCCCTGATCGTCGTCATCGTCAATAATGCCTGTCTCAGCCTGATCCGCCAGAACCAGAAATATGCCTACAATTTCGAACATGCCGTAGAGATGAAAGTGAACCAGGGCGTTATGGATTATGTCAAAGTGGCTGAAGGTTTTGCAGCCGCGGGCGAGCGGGTGGAAAAACCTGATGAGATCCGCGGCGCGCTGGAACGAGCCGTCAAGTCTCAAAAACCGTATATCATCGACATCGTTTGCGAACAATCCACAGACTGTTCTATGGGCGCTGCCGTGGACAGCATCAGGGAATTTATCTGAACTCCCTCATCCAAAAAGCTTCTGGCAAAATGCCAGAAGCTTTTTGTTTTCCCTCGCTTTATTGGGCCGCCAGTCTCTTATAGGTATTATGGCGGTCTTTTGCATCATTTTCCGCTTTGGTGAACAGTTCCTGCGCGATCTCCGGGAATTGCCGCATCAGTCCGGCATAACGCACTTCCGTCCGCAAAAATTCCTGGAAGTTGGCAGTCGGCTCCTTCGAATCCAATAGGAATGGATTCCTTCCTTGCCCTTTCAACTGGGGATTGTAACGATAAAGCGACCAATACCCCGCTTCAACGGCTTTTTTCGCCTGTGCCTGGCTAAATCGCATCCCGCCCTGAATGCCATGACTGACGCAAGGTGCATAGGCAATGACCAGCGAAGGACCCGGATAGGCCTCCGCTTCGGCAATCGCCTTCAGTGTCTGGTTCCGGTCGGCGCCCATGGCAATTTGCGCGACATATACGTAGCCGTAGGACATTGCCATGACTCCAAGATCTTTTTTGCGCGTTTTCTTGCCACTGGATGCAAATTGGGCGACTGCCGCCGTCGGCGTGGCTTTGGACGACTGGCCGCCGGTGTTGGAATACACTTCGGTGTCAAAAACCAGAACATTGATGTCTTCTCCGGAGGCAAGCACATGGTCAAGGCCTCCATAGCCAATGTCATACGCCCAGCCATCTCCGCCAAAGATCCACTGGGAACGCTTGACAAAGTAATCCCGCTGGTCGTAGATTTCATTCAACAGCTCGTCCGTGCCTTTGGCCGATTCAAGCGCCGCCATCAATCGCTCGGCCCGTTCCCGGGTGCCGCTTCCCTCGTCCTTGTGCGCCAGCCATTGGGTGATGGCCTCTTTAAGCTCTGCGGCAGGGTTTTGCAGTAATGCTGATTCCATTTTGGCCTGTAGCGTCCTGCGCAGCTGTGCCACGCCAACATGCATGCCAAAACCGTATTCCGCATTGTCTTCAAACAGGGAGAACCCCCAGGCCGGGCCACAGCCCTTTGCGTTGGTCGTATAGGAAACAGAGGGCGCACTGGCACCCCAAACCGTGGAGCACCCTGCCGCATTGGATATCATCATCCTGTCGCCCACAAGCTGTGTAATGAGTTTTGCATAGGGGGTTTCACCACAGCCGGCGCAAGCTCCGGAAAACTCCTGCAGCGGCTGGGCGAATTGGCTGCCTTTCACCGTCAATCGCTGACCAGCATCAATCGGCTTTGTTGATACACTGCCGGCAAAAGCCCACCACTCTTCACTGCGAGGCAATTGGTCTGCCAGCGGTTTCATTTCCAGAGCCTTGTTTTTCACCGGGCATACCTCGATGCAACTGCCGCAGCCGGTACAATCCAGCGCAGAGATGGCGAGGTGGAACTGGTAATCCGGATAGCCTGTCGCAGGAATAACGGCAAGACCGGTTGGCGCCTTGGCCAGTTCATCGCCGCGAATCAACAGGGGGCGTATGACGGCATGCGGGCAGACAAAAGAGCACTGATTGCACTGGATGCATTGGTTGCTTTGCCATTCCGGCACTTCGACAGCGATGCCGCGTTTTTCATACGCCGTGGTACCGGAAGGGAAAGTACCGTCCTCGCGTCCATTGAACACGCTGACAGGCAGGGCATCTCCTTCCTGGCGATTCATGGGAACAACAATTTGATTGATGAAATCAGGCAAATCCGTGATTGTGGCATCACTGGAACAGGCACACGCCGCATGCCGTATATCCGTCTCCTTGTCAGCGGCTGTCAGCCATTCTTCCGGCACGGCAACCTTCACGATGGCCTGCATTCCCTGTTCCATGGCGGCAAAATTCATGTCGATGACTTTTTGTCCCTGTTTCCCATAATCTTCGGCCAAGGTTTCCTTCAGATATTTGACGGCATCCTCCATCGGAATAATTCCGGCGATCTTGAAAAAGGCCGATTGCATGATCATGTTGATCCGCCCGCCGAGTCCGGTTTGGGATGCGATCTTTACAGCATCGATGGTATAGAACTGGATCCTGTTTTTTGCGAGGAAACGTTTCATAAAGCCCGGAAGGTTTTCAGCAAGCTCCTGCCCGACCCATTCGCAGTTCAGCAGGAATTTCCCTCCGGGTTTCAGTCCGGCGAGCACATGATACTTGTTGACGTAGGACTGATTATGGCAGGCTACAAAATCAGCCTGGGTAATGAGATAGGATGACCGGATGGGGGATTTTCCAAAGCGCAGGTGCGACACGGTGATCCCGCCGGATTTTTTCGCATCATAGGCAAAATACGCTTGCGCGTACATGTCGGTATGATCGCCGATGATTTTGATGGCGCTCTTGTTGGCGCTCACCGTACCGTCGGACCCCAGTCCCCAGAATTTGCAGCACGTAGTACCGATGGGAGTGGTATCCAGTTCTTTTTCATATTCCGGCAGCGAGGAAAATGTCACATCATCCACAATGCTGACCGTAAAATTGTTCCGCGGGGTATCGAGTCTGAGATTCTCATAGACCGCTGCAATGTGCGCAGGTGTGAAATCCTTTGAACCAAGCCCGTAGCGGCCGCCTACGACAATCGGCGCACCGGGTTTTCCGCAGAAGGCGTTTCTGACGTCGAGGTACAGCGGATCTCCGGAAGCCCCCGGCTCTTTTGTCCGGTCCAAAACTGCAATTTTCCTGACGCTTGCCGGAATCGCCGCAAGAAAACGTTCCGTCGCAAAGGGCCGGTATAAATGAACTTCCAAAAGACCGACCTTTTCCCCGCCCGCGTTCAAATAATCGATGGTTTCCCGGATGGCGTCACAGGAAGACCCCATGGACACGATCATCCGGTCGGCGTCCGTTGCCCCATAATAATTGAACAGGTGATACTCTCTGCCGGTGAGTTTGTTGATCTTTTGCATGGCTTCTTCCACGATATCCGGCACCGGCGTATAAAACTTATTCACCGCTTCGCGAGTCTGGAAAAAGATATCCGGATTCTGCGTAGTTCCCCGAATTACCGGATGGTTCGGACTGAGCGCCCTGTCGCGGAAAGCTTTCACCGCATCCATGTCCAGCATTTCCGCCAGTTCATCATACTCGAGAACTTCAATTTTTTGCACTTCGTGACTCGTACGGAACCCATCAAAAAAGTGAAGGAAGGGTATCCGGCTTTTAATTGCCGCCAAATGGGCAACGGCTCCCAAATCCATTGTTTCCTGCACACTGCCGGAGGCAAGCAGGCCAAACCCTGTCTGACGCGTCGCCATGACATCCTGATGGTCGCCGAAGATACTCAGGGCATTGGATGCCAGAGACCGGGCGCTGACATGGAAAACCGCAGGCAACATTTCACCGGCGATTTTATACATATTGGGAATCATGAGAAGCAGTCCCTGAGATGCTGTATACGTCGTTGACAAAGCCCCCGCCTGGAGAGAACCGTGCAAAGCTCCCGCCGCGCCTCCCTCGGATTGCATCTGTACTACGCGTACAGGCTGACCAAAAATATTCTTCTTACCCAGGGCGGACCATTCGTCCGCCAACTCCGCCATGAGTGAGGATGGAGTGATCGGATAGATAGCCGCCACTTCCGTAAAAGCATAGGATACATACGCTGCGGCAGTATTGCCGTCCATTGTTTTCTTTTGCCGGTTAGCCATGAATATCATCTCCTTCAAGACCTTGCGTATTTACCGTTTATTTCAGATATCCACCAAAATCAAACGATTATTTATTTACCGGAGTCCCAAAATTCCTGATCTTTGCCTGCATCTCAGGGCTCAATTTTTTCACCAGTTCCGCATTGTAAGATCCCGTAGGAATATACGGAACGTCGTTCTTGAAAATCTGCTGGGCCGCAACCGCATAAGAGCGCGAGATTGCAGCCGGCGTACCAGCCTTGACAGCCGGATCCACATCGATCGTCAGGATGGATAGGGTGTCATCGCTGTTGCGAACAATGTCGAACGTACGAAACTGCTGCGGATAATCACGCAAGGAAGAAGTTTCTATCTGCCAGAAGCCCAGTTCGGGACGGTTTGCGTCAGGTGATTTAAATGCGGTGATTGTATTCACATGCCGGTGCCCTGCCACCCACAAAATGAAATTGGGATACTCCTGAAGTTTGGCGATAAACTGTCCTTCTGTCACTGGGCCATTCGGGTTCCAGGCCATCAGCGAAGGCCACGTTTCGACGCCGATCGGTGCATGCGCTGCAATGATCATCAGTTTGCCTTCCGCCTGGCCCTTGTCCAGTTCTTTTACCAACCATTCATACCTTTCCTGGTCTAACGAAGCATGTCCATAACCGAAGGAATCGGGATTGTTAAAATCGTCGTTCCGTTGGGTATCATCAAGCACGATCACTTTAATCGGCAGATGCGCCTTCGGCTCGAAACTATAGGAAGCAAAATCTTTATCGACATTTTCCTTTGTGAAACCGTGACCAGGTGGATTGGATGTCGTTTTTAAAAATTCTCCGATCCACTCCTGCCGCGTAAGCGGACGTCGGTTCGGATCTGCCGCAGGGATTCTCGGTGGACTTTTAAATTCTTTGGCAAGTCCTGCGCCGATGACATCCCCGTAGAGTGTCCGTCCGTCCATCGATCCCATATAAATCCCGCGACTTCCCATCCCAAGGGGATCAGCGAACACATTGCCCAAATTGATGATCTCTTCGCCGGCAAGAATCTGCCGGCTATAATCATTATGAGGCAGGAAACCGACGAACAAATGATCATGATTGCCTCTGGTCTGATACCAGGGAATCGATTTATCCAATCCCGCCGCTTGGTAAACATCCTGATAGTCGTTTAATGGTCCGGGAATCGGATCATCCTTGACGCCGGAATCGGGGTTGATCTTCTTGCCGTCGAGAACATCGATATACCAGCGCAATTCGTTGTATTGACTATTGTTGCAGGTATCGCCCAAAGAAAGTCCGAAATCTATCGGATTCGTTTTATGAATGGCATTGACAGTCTGAACGGCTGCATCAAGCACATGCGTTGTATACAGCATAATCGGCGAATAGCCTGATGAAACACCGCCTCTGTATCCGTAAAAAATCGCCTGGGCTGGAGTTTCCTTATCGGAGATATGGATATCGGTAATCGTAAAGAAACGCAGCAATTTTGCCGCCTTTGTAACAGATTCGCCGGTATAGGCAGGCGGCATCAGGTCCAGTCTTTTTTGCAAACCGAGCCCTTCGCCAAACTGCCAGAAGCCGTAACCGTTCTTTGCAAACTTTGGAATATCGGTTGGAAGAAGTTTCGGCGCGTTCACAGGCACCTCAACAGGCTGAACGGTACGTTCCACAGTGGTTAAAACTGTAGAATCGATAGGATAACTGGGTTCTGCTGGGGCTGCCATCGCCACAGCCGTACATCCGACAGCAACCATAAGGAGTACAAGACAGCTCAGTTTGAATTGATTCATGAAAACACCCCTTCTATTGTCGTCATTCGCTATCGTAACCCTCCCGGCTTATTGTCCGCCCAGAAAACTGTTCGTTCTGGCTGCTGCATTTTCCCGAAGATTGTAGTAATAAAACAAATAATCATAGTGGTGGTATACTCCCTTTGGGAAAACCTTGTTTCCCGACGAGAGTTTGTTGACATCCACCGTACTGCAGATTACCACACCTCGTGCTATATCCACCCGTGCATCGGCATAATTCTTCAAGGGTACCATTTTCCCGTCTGTATTCATTTCAATAGATCCCAGATTTTCCGCAGCACTTGCCGTTGCCTCACCCCGGGTCCAGGAAATGGGGTTAATCGCAAGAGCTCCCGGTAGGACGACCGGGTTACGACCCGCCACGATTGGCGCTTCCGTGTTATAGGAGATGATAACCCTCGTATCTGTCGCATTCTGGGCAAATTTCAAGTGAGGATTATTCGACAGGTATTCCGGAGTAATGGAATAGCCGATCACATAGGCAGCGATCATTCTGTTATATACTTCAGGGTTCTGTTTCATATAATCCGCCAGCAGATACAACAGAACGTTCGACCCTTGCGAATGTCCCGCCAGAATAAACGGCCGGCCATGATTGTAATTCTTGATATAATAATCGAATGCCGCCAACGCATCCGCCGCAGGTATGCCGCCGACCACTTTTCCCTGTTCCGGCAACGGCAGGCTCAAGGTGTATGCAGCTTCCGCCTGCCGATAATAGGGGGAATAAATATTCCCCACCGATTCAAACGCAGAAGCCTGAAGCGCAAATGCAAGCTTCGAATACTTCAACATGACAGGGTTATCAATATCGCAGATGTTCGGCTCGCCTGGAGATGTCTTTTGATAGACCGTCGGGTAGAGGTAAAAAACGTCCACCGTTTTGTCAGGTTTATCAGGCACGGCCAACCAGTGTTCGGAGCGGGTGTAATCGGTTGGCTGAATTTCGTTTCCAAAGGCAACGAAATTCAGGCTCAAAACGAGGGCAAGAACCAATACCGCAATTCGTTTGATTTTCATATCTTACAACAAATCTCCTTTCATTTGCCGGATTCAATAAGGCTGAATAGCCATGGCTGCTGCTTCTGCAGCGCAATCGCGAGTTGGTGCAAGACCTTTCGCCCGGACAGCCGCCAATTCCTTTCTTGCAATCTCCAAATCTGTCCGGAACTCCTGACTCGTGTGCAGGCGGGCTACCGTAGCTGCAGCCATAGTGCGTCCCCACTCCACATCGCTGTACCAATGATGATTGCAAACATTTCGGTTTTCTCCATAGACCCTGGCCCGGACCATAACCATATCGGCTCTGTCCGGTGATATTTCGGCAAGTATAAGGGCCCATGCCCAACCCGTGGTGGTATGGCCTGACGGAAATGATCCGTTTTTGGCCAGATAAGCCTCCGCTTCCGGAGCGCATGTCGGTTCGTGATTCACCATAAAAGGCCGCGGGCGCTGATAATGCTCCTTGGCTGCACTGGTCGCACGGCTTGCATCCGTCCTCACCCGGCGCAGCAAACGATATAGAGTCGGCGTATCCTGTTCTGTGACAGGTGCGTTCAACGCACAGGAAAATGTGCCGGCGGCGTTAGGAAAAGTTAAATCATAATCCAGATGTGCCATTGCAAAACGGGGAGTTTCTCGCAACGAAAAAGTCCGCTGCGCAACATCTTCGTCAAGCGCAAAGGCAACCGATCCAGGAGCCGGTGGCGGAGGAAGAAGTCCAAGACTATCAGGAACCTCTTCTTTCCCCAGATAGCCAGGCAGCTTTTCCGGCGATGTTGAATGAGTGTTGGGGCTTGAAGGCGTTGAGGCAGCATCGGCAATGGTTGCGTAACCGCCAGTCAAAGTCAGAACGATGGCGCACATCAATACAGCATAAAAAAGTGCAGGTTTTCTCATTTTCAAAATGTACCCCTCCTGTTGCTTCTTTTCGAATGAATGGATGATCATTGCATTATCTTTTACATTTGACGGTCACCGCCATATTCCCTGCGAGAATTTTCTGCTACTGCAGATTCATCCAGGCAAATATCCTGCTTAGAAAACCCGGCTTGCGCAGAGAGTCTGATGAAGACGGAAGTCATGGATTTCTTATGCCTCAGAAAGCTAACCTTTCTCAAAGATAAAAAAACTTCGAAGCAATGCGCCCCGAAGTTGCAGTTACGATGGCAAACCGATTCAGCCAATCGTCTTTTTTGCAGTTTTCCTGAATTGTTTCAACCGTCTCATCACATCGTTGCCATCCCTGCCAAAGTATTTTTGCAGAGTTTTGTATTCATCAAAAAGCATTTTGTAGCTTTCCACATTTGCAGAAATGGGCTTATATACCAACTTAATGCCAGCCATAATTTGGGCTGCGTCAGTGATCGTGTCATACCCGCCTTTCGCCCTGCCTGCCGCAACCGCCCCGAACATGGCCGCACCCAGGGCAGAAGCATTTGAGGTGGCGGCTATGTGGATATCCCGGCCTGTGACATCCGCATAGATTTGAACAAGCAGCCGGTTCTTTTCCGGCAGTCCGCCACAAGCTACCAGACGGTCGATTTCTATGCCGGCAGATTCAAATTCTTCGATAATCAAGAGTGTGCCAAAAGCGGTGGCTTCCATCAATGCGCGGTAGATTTCTTCCGGCTTGGTCTGCAGGGTAATTCCCAGAATCAGACCGGACAAATCTGCGTTCACCAGCGGCGTACGAACGCCATTCCACCAGTCGAGCGCCAAAAGGCCGCTCTCTCCGGGACTCAGTCCGGCAGCCTTTTCTTCAAGAAGCTGATGTATATTCTGATTTTTCGACTGTGCCTCCACTTTGTAATCATGCGGTACACAAGCCTCAACAAACCAGTCGAAGATATCCCCCACTGCAGCCTGTCCTGCTTCGTAGCCATAATATCCCGGCACGATGCCGTCCTCAACTATCCCGGAAACGCCGCCGATGAATCTTGCTTCTTTACTGAGAACCATATGACACGTGGAAGTTCCCATGATCATGACCATTGCGCCGGGAACCACCACACCCGTTGCCGGTACGGCAGCATGGGCATCGACATGGGCAACGGCAACTGCTGTTCCTGCCGCCAGGCCGAACCGCCGGGCTGCAGCAGGGGTTACTTCTCCTGCTTTATTGCCAAGAGGTAGTACCTCTCCCTGCAGTTTTTCTTCAACCAGGTTTTCCAATCGGGAATCGAGCGCCGCAAGGAACTCTTTCCCGGGATACCCTCCGCATTTGGTCCAGTTTGCCTTGTACCCGGCGGCACAGCTGCCCCGCACGGTTTTTCCCACAAGCTGCATGACTACCCAGTCACCGGCTTCCATAAAACTGTCGGCCGCCTCATAGATCTCCGGCGATTCCATCAGAATTTGCCAAATTTTTGGCAATAGCCATTCGGAAGAAATCTTGCCTCCATAGAAATCAAGGAATCTTTCTCTGCTATCGGTTGCGATTTCAGTCATCCTGTTGGCTTCAACCTGTGCAGCATGGTGCTTCCACAACTTGACCCAGGCATGGGGATTCCCTCTGTAGGCAGGAATCTGACACAAGGCACGGCCATCAGAACTGACAGGCAGCATTGTGCAGGATGTAAAATCTATCCCCACGCCGATCACGTCCCGTGCGTCCGCACCTGCTTTCGACAAAACGCCGGGAATCGCCTTGCTCATCACCTCCAGATAGTCATCCGGATTCTGCAGCGCCCAGTCAATGCCTAAACGGCATCCATTGCCGGGAAGCTCTTCGTCGATTACTCCATCGGCATACGCAACAACTACATGAGCAATTTCCCTGCCTGTATCCAATTCCACCAACACAGCTCTCCCTGACTGCGTTCCGAAGTCCACGCCCAAAGTGTATTTCTTCGCGCCCATGGATAAACCTCCGTGTGACTCAATATCATCCGCCGTTTGGCGGCACTACGGTGCGTTCCAGCACCTCCAGCCAGACCCCCCGGCGATGATCGAACGTTTTGATCACGACTTTGTCCCGATAGAGATACAGGGAATTCGTCCAGATCGTCTCCCTGTCCATGTCGGCATTGTGGATATTCGTTACACGCCCTTCCCATACATTGATGGGAGCGGCAAAATCGCTTTGTGTGGCAGGTGTGTGATTGTGCCCCGACACCCAGAGGAAGATTTGCGGATTGTCCCTGAGAATCTGTGCAACGGTTTTCTCCGGTTGTGCAATGAAATCCGGCATATTCGCACTTTCGCGATAGTTGGATACCGTACCCTTCAGAGGCGCATGAAAAAAAATAATAGTCGGCCTGGAAGAATTTCTCGCCAATTCCTGACGCAGCCAAGCCAACTGCCTTTCAGACATCTGGGTAAGCTGTCCCGAATCCAGGGAATCCGTCGACAAATACACCAGAAAATATCGGCCTGCATGCTGACTGTAAAAAACTTCATTCAGCTTGAATGTTTCTCTGAACTTCCTGATTTTTGTTTCGCGAAGACTGGCATCGCCGCGTACCCGAGAACCGAAACGAGATAAAGAGTCCTCGTATATGTAGTCGTGATTGCCGAGCACAATGGACAGGGGCCTATCGAGCCGCGAAAAATATTGTGCGGCATATGCCCTTTCCTGATCCGTGCCGAAACCGGCGACGAGATCACCAATCACTGCGATTTGCCGAACGTCTTTCCACGAATTGATATCTTCAATGACTTTATCTTTTGCCGAAATAATCCTCTGCCGCCGTGCAGGATCCGTGACCTCCGGGCGAACCGGCAGGTGAGCGTCCGAAAGGACAACGATGCGCTGATACTCTCCCTCGGACCCCGGCCATAGCGGTGAATCCGTGACTGGCATTAGTCCCAGCACCAACAGACAAAAAGTGATGATCAGCGCTTTCATTTTATTCCGCAGCCGCTTCATGGTTTTTCCTTATTGGAATACAATCGGCACACCCCTCAAAAAATCCACAGATTCTACGAAACCTGTTCCTTCGTCACCATTGCATACTGCTCAAGCAACCCAAGGTCTCCCAGCAGCTGTAGGATGGAGTATCGGGTCCGTATTTCCTTTGCATATAGGATACCATGATAAAGATCATCCTGTCCGATACCGACTTCCGAAGGACAAACCGGAGCCCCCATCTGCTTCAGCCAGGTTTGGATCTGGACAGGAGATGGCCCCTCTCCCAATAACTTTTGAATCCTTGGCCAGTTTTTTCTGATGACTTCGATCCTGTTCATCCTGTCTGCCAGCGAATGCCTGTTGCCTGTCTCAGCCAGTTTCAGGATGCCTTGCGCAGAATTTTTGTAGGCTGTCCTGATGTCTTCCTGCCATTTTTCAAGATTGAAGCTTTTTGCTTTACGTTCACACTCCGCCCAGTCAACAGACTGTGACGCCAGTTGTTCACTCAGTTTGCTGATGACAACCGAAGCGATCCCCACTTTGGTTCCATGCAGAACAGCTTTTTTTCCTTCAATCAGAAACATCATCTCCCAAAAGTGGGACAGATGGTGCTCAGAACCGGAAGCCGGCCTTGAAGTACCCGCAAAACTCATGGCAATTCCTGTCAAAACCAGCCCTTCCATCAAATTTTTCACAGCCGAGTCTTCTCTCCGGCAAAGGCCTTCCATGCTGTCGATGCATCGCCCCACCGACTTCTCCACCATGGCTGCCACAACATCACAATAATACTCGTCTTCTATCATGGCTCCCAGTTTCCAGTCCCGCAGAGCCGAGTACTTGCCCAGCATGTCCCCGAGTCCGGCGGCGATCATGTTCATGGGGGCGAACTTCAACACGTCGACGTCGCCGATGATCGCCTTCGCATTCTGCGAGGGGTACGATACTTTCACATTATCCACAATGAGAGCCGCGCCGTCGGAGGCGTACCCGTCCATGGACGGGGCCGTGGCGACAATGATGTAAGACACACCCAACTTATAACTTGCATATTTGGCCAGGTCGTTTATGACACCTGTCCCAACAGCAACGATGACATCGGCATCCGGTGCAAAACGGATGAAGAATTCCCCAACAGCTCTTTCGTCCGGAACCAGTTCTTCCTTTCGGCAGTAGACAAGCGTTTCATAGGGAAACCGGCCCTGCAGCGCTTCCTCGACCGCCCGGCCCGCAGCCCTATAGGTATTGGTATCAGCCATGATAAAGGCTTTCTTATAGCCGAGGTCCTGCAAAACTTGAGGAATTTGGCCGATTGCGCCGTTTTCGATGATCACTTTTTCAATGCGGACCCCGTGCACTTTCCCACACTCACAGGTGCATTGTTTTCCTAAAAAATCGCCGCTGCGCAAGTTGCCGATGCTATCCGAGCACAATTCCACGCCACCATCTCCTTGATTCAATCGATGCTTATCTGTGCAGCCCTTTTTCCGCAAGAATTCTGAGTGCCGGTTCCGGATTGTTTACCGTGACGAGTCTGACTCCGCATTCAATCGATTGCAGCACCTGCTCATCCGTATCCGGACAATATGACCAGGGAAGGATTCCTCGTTCGTCAAACTCCTGAACCATTTCCTTTGTCAAATACTTCATGGCAATCCCCACGGCATACATCTTGGAATACGTTCCCTGCTCCCCCTCCACAAAGTTCTGCATCAAAAAAGCGGGAAATCCCTGCGTCCTGACGCCGTACCGCTCATGCATATATCCGATGATTTCGGCATCAAAGCAAGTAAAAACGCACTTTTCCATCAGAGCGTATTCCTGAAGCATCTGCATAGCCAGGTCGACGGTCTCATGCGTTTTTTCCTTGATTTCAACATTGAGCAGGAGCTCCTGATATGGTGCAACGAGTTCGCAAAACTCCCTGAGGGTCGGAATTTTCAAACCCGAAAACTCGTCGGCGAACCATTTGCCTGCATCAAGTCTCTTTATCTCCTCCAGGGTATAATCGTGGACGAATCCGGCGCCATTACTCGTTCTGTCCAACGTATTATCATGTATGACAACAACCTGTTTATCCTTTGTCAGATTCAGGTCGATTTCAAGCATATCCACCTTTTGTTCCAGTGCTTTTTGAAAAGAGAGCAGTGTATTCTCAGGATAAAGGGCTTTCATCCCCCTATGTCCTGCCACAATGATTTCCGCTTTGTTTTCGAGTCGTGCCAGCATGGATGCCACCTCGTATTCGTTTATTTCAAAGGACCAGCCTATTGAACCAAGGACATAGGCTGGTCCTTTATGCGCCTGTATCGACGATTGAAAACTACTGGGCCAAAATCCTCTTTGCTTCCTTGGACAGATTGTCGATCACCGATTTTGGATCTTTATTGTCGTGCATAACGGCCTGCAGCGATTTCTTCAATTCAGCCTTAAGCTCAGACCAATGCAGATGCTGCTCGGTATCCACCGCATAGTTCAATTGGTCGAAAGCAACCTTGAATTGGGGATTCTTTTTCCAGAGAGCCTGGATTTCCGGACTGTCGACCATTTGTTTCGTAAACGGCATATACCCGGATTTCAGACAGAACTCTGCTCCTCCTTTGGGATCAGTCAACATCCATTTCAGGAAATCCCAGGCGGCATCCTTATTCTTGCCTTTGGACATCATCGCGACATTCGCGCCGCCTGTCGGCATGGCGCGCACTTTGTTCATCGGCAGGAATGCCGCGCCGACTTCAAATTTGCCTTCTGTATTTTTCATGATGGTCCCCATGAGGGAAGTCGACTCCATGAACATAGCTGATTCGCCGTTGATAAAGGACTGGCGAGAGATCGTGGGTCCATCCTGGGCCGGTGCCACCTTAAACACTCCGGAATTTTTCAGGTCGGCCCAGTATGTGAGCACAGCCACTCCGGTGCCGTTGTCGGCAAACCCGACATCCGTCCTCTTCTCGTTGATGGTCCTGCCGCCAAGCTGCGCCACCATGGCCTTGAAATACCAGGTTTCGATCGGCCAGGTCAATCCGTATCGGACAGTTTTGCCGCCTTCTTTTTTCGTGAGCTTTTCTGCGTATTCTTTTAGCTGTGCCCAATTTTCCGGACCTTTGTCCGGGTTCAGGCCCACTTCTTTGTAAGCGGTCTTGTTGTAATACAGAATCGGCGTCGAACGGTTGAACGGAACCGAAACCAGTTTTCCGTCATTGTTGTATTCCGAATATCCCATCAATCCCTTGACAAACATATCCTTGCTCAGACCGGCCTTTGTCAGATAGGGAGTGAGATCGACCAGCGCATTGGCTGCGGCAAAACGCTCGACAAAAGCCCGCTCGATCATTGCGATTTCCGGAACGGTTCCAGCAGCGATGGATTGCTGCAATTTTGCAGCGGCATCCTCATATCCGCCCTGAAAAGTTTCGATGACCTGCACCTTGTCCTGGCTTGCGTTGTAACGCTCCACCATCGCCTTCACCAGTTCACCGTTCGCTCCAGCCATGGAATGCCAGTAGTGAACGACAGTTTTCCCGTCTTTCTGAGCCGGGGCGGCAGCCGGAGTTTTTCCTCCGCAACCGGCAAGAGCCAGAGATGCCGCCAATACGAAAATAAGCGCGAGAATGATCCCCTTTTTCATGATAAACCTCCTCATTATGTTGATTATTTGATGCCGGAATAAATGAATGCCTTGACGATTTCCTTGCTGGCGAACAGATAGATGAAGATGATGGGCAGCACCAGAATCACGTTTCCTGCCATAATCACCTGCCAGTTTACGATTCCTTCCGTCGCCTTAAGCATCGCGATACCGATGGTAAGTGGCCGCACTTCAATGGTATCGGTCATGACCAAAGGCCAGAAATAACTGTTCCAGTGGCTGATGAAACTGAACAGGGCCACCGTTACCAGAGCTGGCTTTGACATCGGTACCATGATCCGGAATAAAATCTGCATCTCGCTCGCATTGTCGAGTCTGGCAGCTTCAATGATTTCTTCGGGAACCTGCATAAAATACTGCCTGAGAAGGAAGATGCCGAAGGCATTGGCAGCAAACGGCAGAATCTGAGGCCATAGGGTCTGGATAAGATCCCAGTCCGCCATCATCAGGTAGGTCGGAATGAACACAATCTGCTGCGGCAGCATAAAGGCAAGCAAAACAATGGCAAAACAGAAATTCTTGCCCGGAAAGTCAAACTTGGCGAAACCGTAAGCTGCTGGAACCATAATCACAAACTGGATTACGATGATGGCAGCCGTAACGATAATCGAATTTTCCGCATATGTCAGAAACGGCCCGGAGTTCCATGCCTGGAAAAAGTTGTCCAGCATAAAGGATTCGGCAAGCAGCTTGGGAGGAAACTGGATGGTTTCCTGATAGGTTTTAAATGCTGTAGTGATCATCCAAAAAAATGGAAATATAAAAGAAATAATCACCAGTGACTTCAAAAAGTAATCAAGCGCCCTGGTTGTTTTGTTGCTCACGGGTGTGCCTCCTCAGCAGCTTATTGGTAATGCACTCTTTTGGAGAGCACCTTGAAGTAAATGACCGTGATGATAGAAACGAATCCAAGCAGGACAACGCCTACGGCTGAAGCATAACCGATCTTCATGTTGACGAAGGCATACTCGTAAATGTAGTAGACGAACATGTTGGTTGCATTGTTCGGCCCGCCCCCGGTCATGATCCGAATGGTGTCAAACACCTTGAAGGAAGCGATCGTCATGACAATCAACAGAAAGAACAGCTGCGGCGAAATCATCGGCAGGGTGATTTTGAAAAACACCTGGGTCTTGCTGGCATTATCCAGTTCGCAGGCCTCATAAATACTTGGCGGTATACTCTGCAATGACGCCAGAATCACAAGCATGTAATAACCCAGTCCCTTCCACACCGACACAATGATGATCGACAGCATGGCGGTATCCGAGCTTTGCAGCCATCGCAGAGGCGGAATCCCCACCCAGCCAAGGATAAAATTCAAAAGACCGATGTCCGGGTCCATGATCCACATCCACACCATAGAAATGGAAACCAGGGAAATGATATGCGGCGTAAAAATCGCCGTCTGTCCAAAAATATTGAACTTTGTGTTCTTGTTGAACCAGATGGCCAACAGAAGCGATAGGATCAGGGTAATTACCACAACAAAAAATGTATAGACAAAAGTATTCCATGCGACCGTGTAGAATTCGTCACGTCCGAACAAAGTGGCATAATTCGTCAGCCCGATAAATTTCTTTACCGGGTTGATGATATTCCAGTTCGTCATACTCAAATAGACCAGATATCCCAAGGGGTAAACCACAAAAGTGAACAGGGCGATCATGGCGGGAGCAATCAGCAGATACGGATAGGCCTTGGAATTTCTGATCATCTTACATCTCCCTCAAGCACCCAATATAGAATTGGTATTTTTCCTGGCCATCCCTGATTCTTTGCTCGTCTTTGTCAAACAGATACAAATCTTTTTGCTGCACGCCGACAAAGACTTCGCTGTCTACCCGAAAATCATCCGCAATACTCTTGACCATCAGAGGTCCCCTCTCGGTACGCACCTGATAGATAGTTTCTGATCCAAGCATTTCCCTCGTGACCACTTTGCCCTTCGCAGTAAAATAGCCCTCGCCGATAGTCGTTTTCAACATTACTTTTTCCGGACGGAAACCAAACCGGACTCCATCGCGACCGAAGTCCAGGATATTCATGGGCGGCGTACCGATAAACTGTGAAGTGAACATGTTGTTGGGGTCGTGGTAAATCACTTCCGGCGCCGCTTCCTGCTGAATGACCCCCTTGTTCATCAGTACGATGGTGTCGGCCATGGACATGGCTTCCACCTGATCGTGCGTCACATAAACAAAGGTAGTGCCCAGGTTTTTATGCAGCTCGATCAGTTCCACCCTCATTTGCACTCTCAACTTTGCGTCCAGGTTTGACAGCGGTTCATCCATCAGGAATACTTTGGGTTTCTTGACCATGGCTCTGGCAAGCGCCACCCGCTGCCGCTGTCCGCCTGATAATGTGGACGGCTTGCGGTCCAGATACTCTTCCAGACCCACAATGCCGCAGATTTCGGCAATCAGACGGTTGCGTTCCGATTTCTCCACTTTGTTGTTCTTCAGACCAAACTCAATGTTCTCCCGAACGGTCATCGTAGGATAAATGGCGTAGTTCTGAAAAACCATGGCGACTTCCCGCTTGCCTGGCGCAATATCAGTCACATCTTTCCCGTCGATCAGGATCTGACCGGATGTTTGCGGCCCAATACCGGCAATCATTCTGAGCAGAGTTGTTTTGCCGCAACCGGACGGCCCGACCAAAACGGTGAACTTGCCGTCTTCGATCTTGAGATTGAGCCCTTCGATCACGATGGATTCGTCAAACTGCTTCGTCACGTTTTTGAATTCGATATGAGCCACTTATTCTTGTCCCTCCTGGTTTAAAGTGTTTCTGCAGTGCGACGTTCAGGCTTCCAGACCTGCGTCAGCCATCCTGATCAGTTCTTTTGCCAGCCCCTCGTCCGTAATCAGCACGTTGGCATAACCTCCAGCCAAAGCGCCAAACGTGCACTTTGCCTTGAACAGCCCGCCGGAAACAGCAATGCTGTATTTTTTCTTCTTCAGCTCCTCCAGGTCGATGCCGATAGTCCTTTGATTCAGTTCTTCATCGCAGATTTGTCCTTTAATATTGATGATACGCGAGCACATGTCCCCTACCGCACCCCGTTCCAGCAACTCATCCACTTTGCGGCCCGAAATGTAACCCGCACTTGCCAGCGTTTTGTCATGGCCGAATACACCGACAGAAAACAGCCCGACGTTCACTTTTTTGCCCATCTCGAGGATTTCGCCGACGTTCCGGTCTTTGACAATCGCTTCCTTGAGTTCAACGCTGTCTACGAGGGCAGGTAACGGCAGCAGATATGGGGTTCCTTTATAGGCGTCGGCGAATTTCTTGGGAATTTCACTGGCATAGATGTATTTGTCAGCCAGACTGACAGCACCGCACATTTGCACTACCGATATGTTGGCCAATTCTTCCATCACCTTCAGATGCAGGGAACATACATACAGTGTGTTGCCCCAGCTGACGCCGATGATATCTCCGTCCTCAACAATCGTGTTCAGGAATCTTGACGTTGCGTGGGCGATCCGCACCAACAACGTCTCGTAATCTTCGGCAAACGGCACGGCAATCACTTTCTGCAAGCCGAACCGCAGGCGAACTTCCTTCTCCAGCTGAGATTCAGCTGCATAGGGATCATTGATCTTGATTTCCACGATGCCGCATTCCCGTGCTTCGTTGATAAGTTTAGACACATACGGCCGGGAAAATCCGACTTTTTCGGATATCAACTGCTGGCTCCAATTGTGCTCATAATACATCCGAGCCACTTGGACAAGAAGGTTTGTTTTTGCAATATCCGCCATAATCGTCCTTTAGTTTCATTTTAATCATTCTTTTCCATCGTGCCGTTCGTTCTCGTTCCACACAGAAACCAATAATTACAAAAGTTCATGGCTCAGTATCATTTGTTCTTTTTTTCTACGCACAGGTTCACAACTCCTTTTTTTTCTCCATATTTTTTTTGATTCTTGCAGGTTGCCTTCCTCCTCGCATGAGGAATGGAGAAACCTATTTCACAACGCAGAGAGATTTCAGGCAAACACAAGACTCCGAAGCGTTTTTCTGCTACAATCACTACATACACAATATAAAGCTCGGAGGCGTTGCATGTGAAAATACTGGCTGATTTGGTGAACCACATTTTTCCGGCAAGCAGTTCACAACCCAAAAAGGATGTCCTGCTCTCGAGCAGTGCAGTAAATCAGGCAGAAATCGATTTTTCCGATACTTCGCTATATGAATTTGAAGAAACAAAGAAATTGGTTCAACACGTCAAAAACGCCGTTGCATTGATCGAAAAAAAAGGCGAATCTGCTTTTTCGGAATTGCGAACTGACCCATGGTATACAAACAGCAGCTATATCTTCGTCGCCGGCTTAGACGGGATGGGGTTTGTCAACCCACCTGCTCCCGAACTGGAAGGACAAAACGTGTTACATTTGAAAAATTCCTGGGGAACGCAAATGATTAAACAATATCTGGACGAATTGACCCTGCATGGCAAGAAAGCAGTCTGGGTTCATTATCTGGGGATTAATCCGCACTCCGGTCAGGAAGACTGGAAATCATCCTTTGTCATGAAAGCCGAATCACCAAGCGGAAAGGGATATGCAGTAGGCAGCGGCATCTATAATATGAAAATGGAACGAGTCCTGGTAGGAGAAGACATCAAGGATACCTGCGAGTTGATTGAAAAAGAGGGATTGGGCGCTGTTCGCCAGCTCATGACAGATAAATATTTCAAAGATACTTTTCAAATTTTCACCCAATGAATACTTGTGATATAAATTTGTGTTAAAGAATATATATTCACACTGACATCAGAAGCACTAAAAAAACCCGCGAAAAATTCGCGGGTTTTTATCTTGTTTGCTATAAAGGGAAACTCAGATTGACCCCAGAGGGTCTCAATATTTTTGGTATGTCAGAATCGCAGCACAGCAGGCTGCGAGCATGCCCAATCCCACCAGGAACATCAGACCGCCGACATAACTACCGGACATGCTGATGAAAAATCCCATCAAAACCGGTGAAAATGCCGATCCACCGTTGGAAACGCCGTTCATCATGCCAGAACCGGCGCCAATTGCTTTACCAGGAACGATCTGCTGCACCATTGCCCAGGCCGGCGCTATGCCGAAGCCAATGGAAGCAATCCCCATGGAAAGCAGAATTGCCGCCGTCGTATTATCCGGGGCATACGCGCCAAAATATATACCGGCAGACGC
>CAZXCC010000004.1:0-29234 GCA_964638945.1 uncultured Veillonellaceae bacterium
CCGCTAAATGCCCGTATCATCGCCTTTCTTCAAGTATCGGTGTTTATGTTCTCGAGAATATGTACTGCAGGTAAATTATTTGGAATTTTAATCGGCATTCGTTTTTGCTCCTTCAATACAGATGTCCAAAAGGCTTTACTTGTCATTATGACAAATAAAGCCTTCATTTTTGTCTATTATACCCCGTATTCCGATATGGATTCAAGCAAAAAAACGTACTGCCCGATGCACTCTTTAAAGCTTGTATCTGCGTTTCTTACGTACCAAAGTTGACAAATCGATACCCAAATGAGCGGCAACGTTTCGCAGGGAGCCGAATTCGGCAATGGCTTTGCGGATTACCTCCCTCTCCACCACAGGCATAATTTCGTTGAGATTATAGGAATCAAAATAATCCGGTGTATCAATGTATAATGGTTTTTTCACCGCCTGGAAAATATGGGCTGGAATGCTCTGTTCGTCCACGATACTGCCGTCTGTCATAATCATCATGTTTTCAAGCACATTGCTAAGTTCTCTCACATTACCAGGCCAACTGTAACAGGACAAAATTTCTATTGTGCGTGGGGTCAGTTTTTTGTTCAGGCTGAATTTTTGATTGATTTTTTCCAAGAAATGCAACATGAGAGGTATCAGATCCTCCTTGCGCTCACGCAGCGGCGGAATGGTAATCGGAACAACATTCAACCGATAATACAAATCCTGACGGAATCGTCCTGTTGCCATCAAGTTTTCCAAATTGCTGTTCGTCGCCGCAATGATCCGCGTCGTCAACGAAATCTTTTTGGTTCCGCCAACCCGAAACATCGTATTCGTCTGTAGCACATGCAGCATTTTAACCTGAAGCGACAGTGGCATTTCACCGATTTCATCCAAAAACAGCGTCCCCTGGTTAGCCAATTCCAAAAGACCTATTTTTCCTTTGTTTGAAGCACCGGTAAATGCACCCGCCTCATAGCCGAACAGTTCCGATTCCAGCAACAGTTCTGGAATCGCACTGCAATTGATTTGCACAAAGGGGCGCTCCTCTTCAGCATCGCTGCTGTCATGGATGAAGCGGGCCAACATATCTTTGCCAACACCTGATTCACCCTGAATCAGGACCGGTGAAGAAAAATTCGCGACGCGGGCACCCGTATTCACGATGGTTTCCATGATCTTGCTAACGGCAACAAACTGATTTTCTTTACTCGATGTGCGTTCAGCCTGTCGTAATCGCCGGGAATATTCGCCCAATTGTTTTCTGAGCTTCGTCAGCTGGGTAATGTCCCTGACGTTGGAAAAAATGCGGACCATTTTTCCACTTTCATCAAAAATCGGCGTACTGGTGACAAGAGCAGATGATCCATGATAATAATTTATGACTTTGGATATAGGCTTCTTTTTCTGCATAACTTCAGGAGAACATGCATCCGGGATTTCCCCCGAACTGACCAGTTCAGCAATGTTGCGACCAATAATTTGCTCCCTGGTAAAGCCGGAGATTTTTAGATATGCTGCATTACAATACACCACGTTTCCTTCCGCATCGGTCATAAACATGCCGTCATAAGAAGCATCCACCAAACTCCACAGCAATTTGTTCTCCAATACAATACGGTCAACGTTTAATGTCATGAGCTACATCCTTTTCTTCATCGCTATACACATACTTGATATTTTATACAATGACGGTTCAATATCCTGCCCAGCGCAATAAAAGTTCGATTATTCAAAAAAGTTGTGGCATGAAAATTGCATTATTTAGTGAGCAGTTGCCAATAGATTTCTTCTTTCACGGGAAACCAGCTACCAACCCGTAGCTGGAAAACGGTTAAACAGAATGATTTGGTGTTCCTTCTCGGGCCATTGCCGACAAGTGCCAGATTTGGTTTCACCGGACCGTGAAAGCAGAAAGTCTTGCAAAAGAGTTTATGAAGGAGGGTTATGAATCATGACTACCGCCGTATGTAAAGCCGCTACGATTCTGGGAATGCGCGAGGAACTGTTGAACGAACTCCTAACCCTTATCAACACTACAAGCGGTGCAATCCGAATTGATCATGCGCCCAACTTGTCACAAGAAGAATGCGCATTTATGATGGATGCCTTGATTGATGAATACAGCAAAAAAATGTAGATGTACTGGGACAGCTCAGTTGCTCTGAGGTTGGTGGCAAATAACCGATGCCGCCAACCTCATTTTTGTTTTCCGTATAAAACGTCTCCGCTATTTTGTAGATGGTTTTTCTATGGAGCAAGCCTGGCAAACCGCATTGTGCGAGGCCATGTGGGAAATACCGCAAGTACATGTGACGCCGATATTTTTTGCAGCAGTTGGAATTTCATTTTTTTCACTGGCAATCTGTTTCTTCTCCAATAACATTGTTGCAGACATGAAAAAACCTCCTTATACTCGCGCAAATATTTTATAGTCATATTATTTATGCAAGATTTGCGCCAGTAAAACGAAGCTAACCATTGCACTTTCAGTAATCCAAGTACCAGAGCCGCAATGAGCAATAATGAATACAGTATTATCATCAAATTTCAAATTGTGTACAGCAAGCCTGATTTTCATAGCAAAAACACTATAGGCAATGTTGCATATGGTTTATGCAACATTGCCTATGAGTTTTAGCAACCATGAAAATATAGGAAGAGTCTCTTATCAAACGATTTCCAGCGAATGAATCGCCGGCGCGATGAACGGTTGAGGCGACTCAAGCACTTCCGTCGGAAGTCCCATTTTATCCATGAGAGCAATCAATGGCGTAGGGTTCAATTCTTCCACGTTCACCATCCGTTTGACATCCCACTCGCCATTGGCAATCAGGAGAGCAGCCGCTACGACAGGCACACCCGCCGTATAGCTGATAGCCTGCGATTCGACTTCCCGATAACATGCAGCATGATCACAGATGTTGTAAATGAATATTGCACGCTGCTTCCCATCTTTTGTCCCTCGAATATAGTTGCCAATGCAGGTTTTTCCCGTATATCCGGGCGCGAGTGATGCCGGGTCCGGCAAGAGCGCTTTAAGAACCTTTAATGGTGCGATTTCCACACCTTCAGCAATTTTTACCGGTTTTTCAGAAATCAGGCCGATATTTGACAACACGGAGAAAACATTGAGATAGTGGTCGCCGAAACCCATCCAGAAGCGAATCGAGTTGGCGTTGATGTTCTTCGAAAGGGAATGCAGTTCATCATGACCCGTCAGATAGACCGGTTGTTTTCCAACGACAGGGAAATCATAATCTACCTTGATGGAATGAACTTTCTGGAGAACCCACTTCCGGTCAATCCAGGTCCAGACTTTCTTGAATTCACGGAAATTGATTTCAGGATCGAAATTAGTCGCAAAGTATTTGCCATGGCTGCCTGCATTGACATCCAGGATATCAATGGTATCGATAATATCAAAATACTCTTTTTGTGCCAATGCGCACCAGGCATTCACCACACCGGGATCGAAGCCGATGCCGAGAACGGCGGTAATTCCTTTTTCCTTACACCGCTCCATGCGCTTCCATTCGTAGTTGGCGTACCATGGCGGATTTTCGCATACCTTGTCCGGTTCCTCATGAATAGCGGTATCCATGTAGGCTGCGCCAGTTTCGATGCAAGCTTCCAACACAGACATATTAATGTATGCCTGCCCGACATTGATTACGATTTCCGACTGCGTCTCCTTGATCAATTGTACCAGCGAAGGGATATCAAACGCATCCACATGACGCGAATGCAATTTCTTCGTTGTGTCCTTCATATTGTTTTTTCGCTTGATGCTGGCAATGATTTCATCACATTTTGTCTGTGTGCGTGAAGCAATGCAGATGTCTCCCAGGATATCATTGACCATCGCACACTTGTGAGCTACCACATTCGCCACTCCACCGGCGCCAACAATAAGAACATTTTTACGCATGATACTCCTCCTCTGACAATGTATTAACTTGTTATGACATACTGTTGACGAAATCGGCATAACCGAATTCGCGTACAACCTCAATTTGGCCATCCAGCCTCCGAACAGCGATCGCCGGCATTTGCAGACCATTGAACCAGTTCTTCTTCACCATGGTATATCCGGCTGCATCCGCAAAGCGGACTTCGCTGCCGATCTCCAGTTTTTCCGGGAAGAAAAAGGTTCCGAAAATATCCCCTGCCAGACAGGATCGTCCGGCTATCATGTACGGATGAACTTCAGCATCCGCAGGGTCGAGTTTGGCAGTCAGTTGGTATATTAGCAAGTCCAGCATATGTCCTTCGACCGAAGCATCGACAATCGCGACATCAATTTCGTTATGCACAATATCGACCACGCTGGTCACCAGCTCAGCACAACCTGTTATAGCGCTTTCTCCCGGTTCCAGGTAAATCTGCACATCATATTTTTGGGTAAAATCAGCAAGTTTTTTCGCGTATTTTTCCACGGGATAGCCTTCTTTGGTAAAATAAACGCCACCGCCCAAACTGACCCATTGCAATTGATGGAGCATGTCTCCATATGCTTCCCCGATATAATCCAACTGTTTCGAAAAAACGTTAAAATTATCATTTTCACAGTTGAAATGGAACATCAGTCCGCTAATCCGGGGTATCTGTTCCACAAGCAGTTCCTTGTTCGCTACGCCCAGTCTGGAATGCCGGCGCACTGGATCGGCAATGTCGAAATGCGAATGACTGATGCCGGGATTAACACGCAGCCCCAACGTTTTGCTTTTCACAGTATCGTAATACATATCCAGCTGTGAAACCGAATTGAAAATGATCTTATCCGCGTATTTCGTCACAGCTGCAATGTCCGACGGAGAATAACCCACACAATACGCATGAGTTTCCTTGCCAAACTTCTCATAACCCAGGCGCGCCTCAAACAACGAACTGGATGTTGTTCCATCCATATACTGTCGCATCAGATCAAACACGCACCAGGAGGAAAAGCACTTCAGTGCCAGCACTGACTTGGCGCCCGATATCTGCCGAACCTGTTGGATGATTTCCATATTGCGGAGAAGTTTTTTTTCATCAATAAGATAATAGGGTGTCGCAATGTTCATTCCTGCAAAACTCCTGTGGTTTCCCAATGGATTTTTTTAAAATTTCACTAATAATTATGATACCAAGAATAGCCGCTTTTGTCGAATATAACTTGATTTTCGCAAAAAACCTTGATTTCACGTTATTTTTCGATGGAGACGAAAAATACTGCAAAATACATAGTGACCGCTGAATCACTCGGATTCCTGACCATGAAGACCTCCCGGAAGGACAATCGCCCTCTCCTGCCGAAGATTTTCCTGCAGAAAAAAGTCGGATATACAAGGAGTGACTACACTGAAAAAATCTGTTCCAGGAGCAGTGAATTTTCCTGTAAAAAAAGTGTGCCATGATACATTCATTACCATAGAGGACCCTGTGGTTGAAGAGGTTCCTCTGACGATTTTCCTGAATGGGCAAGAATTGATAACCATATTGTGTTCACCAGGAGGAGAACCGGAACTGATAACCGGTTTTTTGGTATCAGAGGGAATCCTAGCCGGACCGCAGGAAATCAGCAGCTTCAATTTTTCTGAAGACCGAAACATGGCATGGGTTGAAGCGAAAACAGTATCCCCATCTGCGGATAAACTGTATCTGAAACGTTGCCTGACAGCTTGCTGCGGCAAAGGCCGGGTCGGATTTTACTATGCCGGGGATGCCCGTCTTCAGCAATATAATGATAACCAGCTCACTCTGACACTAGAGGAAATCCAGCTCTATCAGGAAGAGCTGGATCAAAAATCAGTTACATTCCATGCGACCGGTGGCGTCCACAGCGGCGCTCTTGGGTTCGGAGGAACGCTTGTTTGTTTTCGCGAGGACATTGGGCGCCACAATGTCTTTGATAGAATCTATGGGTATTGTTTGACAAACGCTGTCCCCACCGAGGATAAAGCACTGATCTTCAGTGGTCGTGTGTCGTCAGAAATCGTGCTGAAGCTTGCCAAGATGAGAATCAGCATCCTTATAGCCCGTTCTGCGCCTACCAGTCTTGCCCTTGGTCTTGCAGAAGAATTGGGAATCACAGTGGTTGGTTTTGCCCGCGGCAACCGGATGAATCTGTATACCCATCCGCAACGCGTGCTTTGCCCCGGCTGCGATTGATGCAATGCCTGTCAATGTTCGAAATTTAGATAAATGTGACTGCGTCCTGCAATAGATTCAATTTTTATTTTTCGTGCATGCTTTCTGACCAGAAAGCCGGACAGTTGGACTAATGCTTCTTCTTCCAGAAACAATTCCTCGTTGCTCGGTCGAACCGAAGAAAGCACCGGAGGCTTGCCTTCGTATTGAACATGCGCGTCCATGCTGAATTCTTCAAACCCAACATCGATCATGATTTTCCCCTCTGGTAATTTTTCCGCATTCAGAATCTGCAGCAACTCTTCCAGCGTCAACATGACCCTGTTCACAACTTCCCGTCTCGCTCCCCAATTCTCCCCATTTTCCTCCATGAAAGACGCAAGCCGCTCTCCGCTTTCCATCGGATCAAGTTCAATAATCTGATGGCTGGAAATGCCAATGCGGAACAGCAATGTTAAAACGATTGCCGTTACCGCTGCCATGGCCAGTGGTGAACGGAACAGTTGCTGCAACCACTCGGGCCATGAACTGCTCATGCTCGGCACGACCTCCACAGCCATACCAAAAGCAAGCGCGAGCCCAAGAACAAACATTTTGCGAAAATCCAGCATTCTGGATGCACAGACCTGCATGCCGGCCGGAAAAATAAAAGCTATTTCCACAATCAGAATTACACCGATCACTGGTTTTGGCATAATCGCCAAAAATGTTGCCACCTGAGAAAAAAAAGACAATATTATCAGTAATGCTCCGACCACAAAAGCAAGATACCGGCTGGTTACGCCCGTTGCGACAGATAATCCCACGCTGCCCGGGCTGGTTGTCTGTGGCAGAGCTCCCAAAATTCCGCTGACGGAAGTTCCCAACCCCTCGGCAAACAGACCGTCTCCCGCAGATCTCAGGTTCAGCCGCCGCCAGTCTTTGTCATTGACTTTTTGACAGGTAGACATGTTTCCAATCGTAATGATACTGGAACAAAAAGCGGCCACGACAAAGGCGGGGAGTAGTTTCCAGTCAAAAGACCAGCCGCCTGACAAATGAGGTACGGTAATCACCGGCGCAGCTGCCACTCGTGCAAGATGTTCCGTCGTCATGACTCCTGTCAGCCATGCACTGGCATAACCAAAGGCGATTCCGGCCAAAATTGCGTATTCGCGCAATTTTTTTCCACCCCAGACATACAGGGCAACAATCACCATCAAGGTGGTAAATCCTACAAGGAGGCCGTTGCTTCCAACAATAATCTGGTGACTCCCGCTTCCGACGCCCCAAAATGAGGTCATGCTGTAGGAAATGTACGAAAATGCCATCATTACAATAATGAGACCGATAATTTCCGTTGGAAACAATACGCGCAGGCGATGCACCACCCGACTGACAAGCAATTGCACCAATCCGGATACAAAAACCATGCCGCTCATCAATCCGATGCCTCCGGCGTGAATCGCTGCGATTACGGCAGGAAAATAGGCAGTTCCGGTTTCGTGCGCACAGAAGTAGCCCGATCCGACCGGGCCTTTGCGCAATGCCTGCAAAATCGTACCAATGCCCATGGCAATCATCATCAGACTGACCGCTTCACGTGCCATATCCAGCGAACCACCTGCCATCGTTACAATGATAACAGGAAAAACCAGTTCTACGGACAGCATTGCCACATGCTGCATCACAAGCGGAATGATTGTTCCCCATGGCGGTACATCATTCACACCATAAGTAATGCTGCCAGGTTTATGTGAGCCACCATGCATTGCCGACCGCTCCCTTGCCAGTTTTTGTATGTGATAAAAATATGACCATGGAAAAACAAGGCTTTCCCACAGTCAAAGTATTTTCATTCTATCGTCACAGCTTCATAATGAGGCGACCGGGAATACTCCATAATGAACTCGATCAGCGTCTGTGATGCTTTAGACAGATATTTATCTTTTTTCCAGGCCAATCCGATGGAAATTCGCAAGGATTTTTCCAGAGGAATCAGGCAAATCCGGTTATTATCTCTTGCCGCCATGGAAAACAAAAAAGAAATGCCAACCCCACTTGCAACCAGGCCTTTGATGGTCTGAATCTGGCTGGAAGAAAAAACGATGCGCGGCGAAAATCCAAACTTATTGCATTCTTCGATAACCAACTGTCTATGGTAGGAATCTTCTTTCAGCATGACAAATTGTTCATTCCGCAATTCTTCGAAGGAAACAGAGGTCTTGCCGGCAAATCGGTGTCTGGAACTTACGCAAAGCATGATTTCTTCCTGAATCATGGGAACCATCTGAAGCACATGGGAAGTCTCAGGTAAAATCACCAGCCCCAGATCCAATTCTTCCCGTTCCAGCATTGTGCGCGCCGCAAGCGACCCTTCTTCAAAAACCAGTAGTTCCAGGGAAGGGTACTGCTTCCGAAACCCCGTAAAAATATTCGGAAACAGATACGCGCCAATCATCGGCGGGATAGCGATTTTGATGGTGCCTTTCTGAAGGTTTTTAAAATCGTTCATTTCCGCGACGGCTTCGTTTGCCTCGCGCAATATTTTTTCCGCCCGAATGAAAAAAGCCTGCCCTTCAGCAGTCAAGGCGTTCTTTTTCTGGGACCTGTCGAACAGTATGATTCCCAGTTCTGCTTCGAGTTGATGGATTGCCTTGGTGATGGATGGCTGCGCAACATGCAGGTTTTCTGCTGCACGCGTGAAACTTCCGGTATTGCTGATGGCATAAAAATATTCGAGTTGTCTGATTTCCATCCAAGCACCACCTATAATGCAAAGTTGATAGCTTTTGGCTATTATACCATAGTAAACAGATATTATAAATCAATGTGGGAGTGTGATACTCTACACTTGAGAGTTTTGTCTGACAATTATGCTTATTGTCTGCGAGAAAAAAAGAACCTTATTATAATGAAGGAGGAGTCAACACAATGCGAACAATCGATGCGGCACAAATAACAGAAGCTGTTGCCAAACTGGCGATCGATGCCAACTACTACCTGTCGCCGGATGTCCTGGAGGCCCTGCAGAAAGGTGTCAAAACGGAGGAGTCTCCTCTCGGCAAGGAGATTCTGGAGCAACTTGTCGAGAACGCATGTATTGCAAAGAACGAAGATATGCCCATCTGCCAGGATACCGGCATGGCTGTCATTTTTGTCGAATTGGGCCAGGACGTGCACGTCACGGGTGGCGGACTGAACGATGCCATCAATGCCGGTGTTGCTAAAGGCTACAAAGATGGCTATCTGCGCAAATCCGTCGTCGACGACCCCCTGTTTGTACGCAAAAATACCGGAGACAACACCCCTGCCATCATTCACCTGACAATCGTTCCCGGTGACAAAATGAAAATCACTTTGGCACCCAAAGGATTTGGCAGCGAAAACATGAGCGCCATGCGGGGAATGAAACCTTCCGACGGCGTGGCAGGCGTCAAAAAGTTCGTCGTGGAAACTGTCCAGAATGCCGGTTCGAATCCATGTCCGCCTATCGTACTCGGCATCGGCATCGGCGGAACGGTGGAAATGGCCGCCATTCAGGCAAAAAAAGCCTTGACGCGGCCTATCAACGTCCGTAATGCGAATCCTGAATATGCCAAACTGGAAGAAGAACTGCTGGAACTAGTCAACAATACCGGCGTGGGACCACAGGGACTCGGCGGACGGATCACAGCACTGGCTGTAAACATCAACCATTATCCGACACATATTGCCGGAATGCCGGTAGTGATCAACATCAACTGTCATGCCACCCGGCATGCCGAAATTACATTGTAGGAGGCGCTAACAATTATGGCTGAAAACATCCGTGTCACTACGCCGCTATCGGAAGAGACTGCCCGCAAACTGAAAGCCGGCGACAGCGTACTGATCAGCGGTGTCATTTATACCGGACGCGACGCCGCTCACAAACGCCTGGTCGAAGCACTGGACAGGGGCGAAGAACTGCCTGTCGATTTTACTGATCAAATCATATATTATGTAGGTCCTTCTCCGGCAAAACCAGGAAATCCTATCGGTTCAGCAGGGCCCACCACCAGCGGCCGCATGGATGCCTACGCTCCCAGACTGATGGATAAAGGCCTCCGGGGAATGATCGGCAAAGGATATCGCAATGCGGATGTTGTAGCTTCGATGAAAAAGAACGGCGCGGTATATTTTGCCGCAACCGGTGGCGCAGCGGCGCTGATTGCCAAAACTATCAAAAGCTACGAAATCGTTGCATATCCGGATTTGCTTTCCGAGGCATTGGCCAAACTGACTGTCGTGGATTTTCCTGCCATCGTGGTAATCGATGCAGCAGGCGGAAATTTTTACGAAGAAGGACAAAAACGCTATCGCCGGTAGCGATTGCTTCTTCCGACAGACAACCATAAATTTTTGTGTGGATGACATCCATATAAATCAGTGAGGTGAACTATGCTTTCATATGACGTACTGATTGTTGGATCAGGCGGCGCAGGACTTCGGGCGGCGGTTGAATCGATGAAGAATTCAAATCTTTCTGTCGCGGTCCTGAGCAAAATGATGCCGACCCGTTCCGCAACCTGCATGGCGGAAGGTGGAATCAATGCAGTTCTGGATTTTCCAGGGCAAAAAGACTCTCTGGAAAGCCATGCTTTCGACACTGTAAAAGGCAGCGATTATCTCGGGGACCAGGATGCAATCGATTTTTTCGTGGAAAAATCAGCTGAAGCCGTCAGAGAAACCGACTATTGGGGAACCCCCTACAGCCGTAGGCCTGATGGCAAGATCTCTTGCCGCATGATGGGCGGACACAGCAATCCCCGGACCAATTTTTCCGCTGACAAAACTGGGCACATCCTTTTGCATTCCTGTTTTGACTTCGCCCTGGGTTCGGGCGTAAAATTTCTGATTGATTGGCAACTGCTCGATGTTGTGGTAAATGATGGAGTCTGTGCCGGCGTAATCGTCCGCAATCTCAAGACAGGAGAAATCGAGCCAATTCAGGCCAAATCCGTCGTGCTGGCCACAGGCGGCTATACTCGTATGTTCTGGCTCCGTACCAGCACGCCTTACATCGCCACCGGCGATGGTGTGGCTGCTGCCATGCGGGCGGGAGTCGCTTTCAAAGATCCGGAGATGGTGCAGTTTCATCCCACGGGAGTATCCAACGGCGGCGCACTGATTACGGAAGCGGCCCGCGGCGAAGGCGGATATCTCGTCAACAAAGATAATGAACGTTTCATGTCGAAATATGCGCCGGAAAAAATGGAACTGGCACCGCGTGACATCACAGCCCGCGGCATCGAAACCGAAATCCTGGAAGGCCGTGGTTTTGGCGAAGGCCTGAAAGCCCACGTTCACCTCGACCTGCGTCACCTGGGAAAGGAGAAAATTCTGGACCGTCTGCCGCAAATCCGCCATGTCGGCCTACTGTTCGAAAATGTCGACCTGGTTGAAGCACCGATGCCGATCCGTCCAACAGCCCATTATTCCATGGGTGGAATTGATGTAACCGATTATCGTACCATGGGCACTCCCATCCCTGGTCTGTTCGCCGCCGGCGAATGTTCCTGCGTATCCATCCACGGAGCAAACCGCCTGGGTGGCAATTCGCTCGCAGATGCCATGGTCACAGGCAAAGTGGCCGGAGAAGCAGCAGCCCTTTACGCCAGCACTGCAACAGCTGTACCTGCAACAGCAGCGATGGAAGCACAGACCAAATACTGGAGGGATAAATTCCGTGAAGCCACTTCCCGCCAAAATGGTCCCCGAATCCCCGAACTGCGCGATCGTCTGGCCGGACTCCTCTGGAACAAGATGGGAATCTTCCGGACCGGCGAACAGCTTACGGAGCTGAATGCCGAGCTGGCAGCCCTGTCGCAGGAATATGACCGGGCTTGGGTTGGCAATAGCCAACTGATCTACAACAGTGCCTTCACCCATTACGTCGAAGTCGGCAATATCATACAACTCGCCCGATCCGCAGCGCTCGCCGCGCTCCACCGCGAAGAGTCGAGAGGCGCGCACACAAGAAAAGATTTTTCCAAACGCAACGACGACAAATATCTGCAACATAGTCTGGTACACGTGAAAAACGACAAGTATGAACTGTCGTATCGCCCTGTGGTGATGGGAAAATACCAACCGGAGGTGCGAAAATACTGATGCGTACGATTCATTTTACTATCGATCGTTATGACGGCAGCAAAAATTACCGGCAGGACTATGATCTGAGCTACCAGCCCGGCATGACCATTCTGGCGGCTCTGATCCGCATCCGCGAAGAACTCGACCCGACACTGAACTTCACAGCTGCCTGCCGCAGCGCTATCTGCGGCGCTTGTGCCGTAAGGGTAAACGGCGCCCCTTTCCTTGCCTGCGATACAAAATTGGATGATGTGCTGGAATGTTTCGGTGCGGAAAGCCTTTCCATCGGCCCCATCGGAAACTATCCCGTCATATCGGATCTGGTTGTCGACTGGGATGCCAAAATGGATCGCCTGGCTTCGATCAAACCCGGACTGATTGCAAAAGACCAATTCTCTGCCGAAGAAGGTTGTCAACAACAACCCGAAGATTTCCAGATATTGAGGAAAATGTGGGATTGTATCCTCTGCGGCTGCTGCGCATCGGAATGCGGCATGCTAGCACTGAACGAAAAAGATTTCAAAGAGCCGTTCGTTTATACCCATGCCGTCCGGTATGCGGAAGATTCACGCGACAAAGCCCCCATGAGCCATGCAGAGCCCACCCTGAAAAATGATGGTCTCTGGAAATGCCTGCACTGCCTTCAGTGTGTCACCCACTGTCCAAAACATATCGAACCCTCTGAAGACATTTCACGCCTGCGGCAGATGACGGTTAAAGCCGGGCATGATCAGGGAGTCGGACCGCAGCATGCCAAGGCTTTCCTTACGGACATCGAGGAATCCGGGCGCCTGAACGAACCCAAGATGGCGCTTCGAACGGAAGGACTGCTCAAAACCATGGCGCGCTTTCCATTTGCACTGCGGATGCTTTCCCATGGCAAACTCGACCCCCTGGCAGTATTTCAAAGCAAGACCATCGAAGGTCATCAAGGTCTTTGCAAAGCTCTGGATGCGGCAAGGAGGGCGAAAAAGAAATGAAAAAGCGTTATGCGTTTTTTCCAGGCTGTGTTCTGGAAAAAGCCACACAGGAATGCCATCAGGCTACATTGGCTGTTGCAAGGGCTCTTGGCTGGGAACTCGTAGAAATTCCCGGTTGGAGTTGCTGCGGAGCCAGCCATGTGCAGGATATCGACGCAAAAGCGGCCCTCACCGCCAATGCCAGAAACCTGGCCCTTTCCGAAATCATGGGTCTTCCCATTTTGACGGTGTGCAGCACCTGTACACTGATGCTGCGCAAAGCAAAAATGGAGCTGGATGACGGCGCCAAGGATGAAATCAACACCTACCTGGCGGAAGGGGGTCTAGGCTATGCAGGAACAGCCACGGTCACACATTTGCTGTGGGAACTTGTCGATAGCAAAGAAGAATGGCTGGGAAAAATCACCAAGCCTTTGACCGGACTGCGCGTTGCTCCATTTTATGGCTGCCACACGATTCGCCCGCCAGAAATTCAGACATATGAAAACGCTCTGGCTCCTACCAGTCTGGAACAATTGATTACCGCCCTGGGAGCTGTTCCGGTTCCGACGTCGGACCGACTGAAATGCTGTGGTTTTCACGCAGCGTATCCGGCGGAACCGGATGTGCTGCGCCGTGCGGGAACCACAGTGAAGAATGCAGCCGAAGCGCAGGCTGATTGTCTCGTCACTCCCTGTCCTCTTTGCCAGATGCAGCTCGATGTGTATCAACCCGATGCCCGGGCTGCGGCAGGCACCAATGCGGAAATGCCCTGCCTGCACCTGGCCCAGCTTATCGGGCTGGGTTTGGGACTTTCTTCCGAAGCTTTGGGAATACCTCGTCATATCGTGCAATGCAAGAAATTCTGATGTACTCAGATAAACACCGGCGCAATTCTGCGCCGGTGTTTTTTTCGTTACAGGCTGATGCTATAAACCTCCCTGATCTTCTCTTCCGCCATTAAAAAGGCATCCACTACACGGGGATCGAAATGGGTTTCCCTTCCTTGCCGCAGGATTTCCAATGCGGCCTCATGCCCCACCGCATCCTTATAGCAGCGTTTGGAACGCAATGCGTCATAAACGTCTGCAATCGCCATGATTCGGGCCGGGAGGGGAATTTTTTCTCCGGCCAGACCATCGGGATAGCCGGTGCCATCCCATTTTTCATGATGTGATCTGGCAATGTCGATTCCCAAAGCAATAAACGCGTTGTTGGGAAAGCGGGCCTGCACCATTTCCAGTGTCTGAGCGCCGATCACAGTATGTTCCTTCATCTGCTCGAACTCTTCCGGCGTGAGTTTTCCCGGTTTGAGCAGGATTGCGTCGGAAATGCCAACCTTGCCCACATCATGCAGAGAGCTGGCCTGCTCCATGTTCTTCAGAAAAGCCTTGTCCACAAGTATTTCCGGATCTCCTTTGCCGTAAAGGGCATCCGCGACCATTCGACAACAGACTTTCACCCTGTCCAGATGCTGTCCTGTCGCATCATCTCTGGACTCAGCCAGTTTTGCCAGAGCAAAGATGGTTTCCATCTGCGCTTCGGCGATTTCCCTCACCTGTTCGGCCACCATCGCTTCGAGGTGCTGCTGATAATAGTAGAGTTTTAAATGTGTATCGACACGGGCTTCCACTTCTGTCAGCTGAAATGGTTTTGTCACATAATCCACACCGCCTGCGTCAAAAGCCTTTACTTTATCCGAAGCATCATCCATCGCACTGATAAATATGATCGGAATGGCGCGCCATTCCGGAGTGGCCTTGATATGTCCGCATACTTCCAGTCCGCTCATTTCCGGCATGTTAATATCAAGCAAAATCAAATCCGGTTTGTTGTTGCGCATAATCTGCAGCGCCAGCTGGCCACTGAGTGCCACCCGCACATTGTACCCCTTCTTCCAGAACATGCGCGCCAGAACTTCCACATTGGTTGGCACATCATCCACAATCAGCAGCATCGGCGCTGCTTCGCCATGCTGTTCATGCATTCGGGTTCATCTCCTTCGGCAACAATGTCAGCAATGCCTGAAAGTTAAACTTCTTTGCCAGCACACGCAATTCAGCCGCGAGCCCCTGATTCTGCAATTCTATTTCATCAATCAGTTCGAGAACCAGGTAATAATCGCCGCTGACTGCGGCATTACGCAATTTTCTTTCCATCTCCGGCTCCAACATGGCTGACGGCCTGTCTTTACTGGTTCCATTCTGAAGCGTTTCTGCCTGCTGCGCTTCCCCTGGCCTTTCTTCCACATATTCATAATGCAGTCCCAATAGAGGCTGAATTTTCTCGAGCAGTTCATTTTCCCGGAAAGGTTTCCGCAAAAAGTCACTCGCTCCTGCTGCAAGTGCTTTTTGGCGTTCGTCTTCAAACACATTCGCCGTAACAATGATTATGGGTATTTTTCTATCGAGGGCCAAAATTTGGTCCATTACTTCGTAGCCGTCCATCAAAGGCAATTTCAGGTCCAAAAGCACCATGTCGGGCTTCCAGCTTCTGAACAGCTCCACGCCCTCCTGCCCATCACTGGCCTGAGAAGTCAAAAAGCCAATTGGGGTCAGGATTTGATTTATCAGTTCACGATTCACTGTCTCGTCATCTACAATCAGAATTTTGAACTTTCTCTGGCCGGATTGAATCCCGGTGATTCTTTTTTTCGCCTTTATCTCCGATATTTCGGATTCATTGGCAACCTGTACCAGAATATCAAATGCAAAAGTGCTTCCTGTTCCAATTTGACTCTCAACAGTAATATTGCCCCCCATTAAATGCACATATTCGCGGCAAATTGCCAGTCCCAGTCCGGTGCCGGAACCGCTTTCACGGCCGAGCCGGGTTTGTTCAAACGGAAGAAACAATTTTCCCCTTTCCTCTTCCGTAATACCGGGTCCGGTGTCTGTCACACTGACCCGCAACCGGACTTTCTTTCCTTTTTCCGCCAACGCGTCCACGCACATCGATACACTGCCTGCCTGTGTAAACTTCACCGCATTGTTCAGCAAGTTGATTAATACCTGGCGCACACGCCCTTCGTCAGCAAAGACAATCCTTGGAACATCGGCTGTGCGCTCAATCGTAAAGCGCAGCCCTTTTTCCGCGGTTCGCAGGCTAAACATCTGCTCCACCTCATGCAACATTCCATGCAGGTTAAACAAGGTAGGTTGCAGCTGGGTTCGTCCCGCCTCCATCTTGGATATTTCCAAAATGTCATTGATCAGACCCAGCAAATGACGTCCCGCATTGTTGATGTTTTCGAGATAGGCTTTTTGTTGCTGGGTCAGTCCGACTTCACGCTGCAACAGTTGCGCAAACCCCATGATAGCATTCATGGGAGTTCGTATTTCGTGGGACATATTCGCAACAAAAGAGCTCTTTGCCCGGTTCGCCGCTTCCGCAGCTTCTTTTGCCTGACCAAGCTGTTCATTCATCGCCGTCATTTCTTCATTCAACGCCATCAGTTCCTGCGTTCGTTCTTCAACCTTCATTTCCAGTCCATCTTTGGCCTGACGCAGCAATTCTTCCGTGTTTCGGATTTCTGTGATATCCCGGATCACTCCCACCAAATAGTCATTGCCGTCCGTTCCCCGATACAGGGTCTTTTTTGTGACAATCGTATGTATCTTGCCAGCGTTGTCTGTCAGTTTTTCTTCATTGGAATTCTCAGTGCCTGTCGCAAACACAACCTCATCTTTTTCCCAAAATTCATCCGCTTCTTTTTTGGAAAAAAAGTCATAATCACTTTTGCCCAACAATTCCTCCCGCACTTTTCCCACCAAATTGCATAACGCATCATTGAGCAAAACCCATCGATGCTTGCGGTCTTTGACAAAAATAGGATCAGCAACGGTATTGATAATCATATCCAAATAGTTTCGTGATTCCACCAAAGCATTTTCTGCGTTTTTTCGTTCGGTAATGTCCCGAATCGATTCGATTGCACCGGCTACCCGGCCTTCGCTGTCATACAACAGCCTGGTTACACCCCATAAGGAGCGCAACGGTCCGCCTTGAACGGGGACATCGGCTTCCGCCGTCAGAAATTCACCATCCCTATGGACACTATGATATTTGCTTGCAAGTTCCTCATCCGATTCGAATGCAAGATCGATCAGAATTGGGCGGCGGGTTCCGTAAAACGGCAAAGCATACTCATATTCCGCTTTTCCCAGCATAGCATCAGCCTTTACGCCAGTCATCCTTTCCATTGCCCGGTTCCAGATCGTGATTTTTCCAGCACAATCGATGGCAAAGGTTGCATCAGGGAAAAATTCGATGAGTTCCGTCAACCGCAACTCTGATTCCCTCAAAGCACTTTCTGCTGTTTTGTTTACTGTGATGTCGCGGATAATGGCCAATGCCTCCTCGTTTCCGCTCGCAACAATTCTTGCCTCGAAAAAAGCCGTTCCGCCTTGGGATAGCTGATGATATTCTAAAACCTGAACTTCTCCCGTGTTCAGTGTCGATTCCACACACTCCATAATTCCCCGGGAAATATCCGGTGAAAATACTTCCTCGATTTTCCTGCCGACTTGCCCATTTTCTGCGGCATCGAGGTGTATCTTCCCCTCACGGTAATTGGTAAAAATCCCCTGTCGGCTGACAGTAAAAAGCAAATCAGGAATCGCATCAATAAAAGCCTGAAGTTCCGATGTTCTCCTTCCAACAGCTGTTTTGAGCCCATAACTCCAGACAGCCAGAACAACCAGGATAATTCCCACGATTCCCAGTGCGATCATCGTCCATTTGGCAAATTCTCCTGTGTTCAGGGATTCTCCAAACCACCGCTTGTTTATGCCTTCGTATTCGGCAGGAGTTATGGCGGCAAAACCGCTTTCAACCGATGCCAGCAGTGCGGCATCGCCCTTTTTCACAGCCCGGTGAAACTGACCGGAGGAAATTGGCAGTGTTGCCCTGAACTCATCCTGCAAACCCATCTTATTCAAAAAATAGAGAGCTGGCGGTTTGTCCATCACAAATACTACGATTTCCCGCTTTTTTGCCGCCTGGATCATAGCTTCATAACTGTCATAGAAAACGAGATCATGGATACTGTTTTGTATGAGTATATTCATGGCATCATCGCCACTTTTCACGCCGACCTTGAACCCTTTTAAAGTTTTCAGCCCTTCGATCCCACTGATATTCCGGTTAAAAAAAATTGCCACATCTAAAGTGGCATACGCGTGCGTAAAATCAAACAAACGCCTTCGCTCTTCGTTTAAAAAGATTGTATCAATAATATCGAATTCGCCATTTTCCATGGCACTCAGAGCTTTACCCCAATCCATGGCTGTGATTTGGATCGTCTGCCCGCGTTTTTTACTCCACAGTTCCCATTGATCGATCAGAATGCCTTGCAAAGCCCCTGACTGATCGCGAAACACGTACGGCGGATAATTATCATCCATGACAATTTTCAAGGCTTTTTGCTCAGCGGCATTACAACGGCCTATCACAGAGAAAAGGCAATAAAATAGTATGGCAACAAAAATGAATAAATCCTGCTTTTTCATCGACATGCTGTTTCATCCCCATATTCAAGGTTCTAACGACTGCCCGCATTGTCCGCCGCTCTGTTTGCAACCATATCACGGCTAAATATTGCAGAACACTTCTATACATAAGAACTTTCGTGCAGAAGGTTTTTTTTCCCTTCCACGCCTCATATTATTCAGATAATATCGACAATATCGAAAACGGGAATTTTTTCACAAATAGTCTTGCAAGTCCCATTATTCTATTATAGACTATGTATTGTTATTATTTTCACAAATTACAGGAGGTCGAGTTATGCAGGAGAATGTTGATTTGCAAGTCATGGATGAAATTCTTCAAAAGTATCACTACGCACCGGAAAGCATCATCCCCATTCTGCAGGATACCCAGGCAAAATACCGCTATTTGCCCAAGGAGATCTTTCCTTATCTTTCAGACAAACTTGGCATCAGCACTGCAAAAATTTACAGCGTCGCAACCTTCTATGAAAACTTTTCACTGGAACCGAAAGGAAAATATGTAATTCGGATTTGCGACGGAACCGCCTGTCATGTCAGAAAATCGATTCCTATTCTGGACCGACTCCGGAAAGAAACGGGCTTGTCTGAAGCCAAAGCTACAACCGACGACCTCCTGTTCACCATCGAAACGGTTTCCTGCCTGGGTGCGTGCGGGCTGGCACCGGTACTGACTGTCAATGAAAAGGTCTATCCTGCCATGACTCCGGAAAAGGCAACTGAATTGTTGACACAACTCAAGGAGGAAAACTGAAGATGCTGCAAAACAGGGATGACCTGAAAAACATCCGTGCCGTATACAAAAAATCATTGGATGCACAAAAAAAGAAAATCCTTGTCTGTGCCGGAACCGGATGTGTAGCTGGTGGATCTTTGGATATTTATGCCGAGTTCAACCGCCTGATCGGTGAAAAGAACATCCACTGCGGCGTCAGTCTGGAGAAAGAGCCACATGATGATTCCGTAGGTCTCAAACGAAGCGGTTGTCATGGTTTTTGCGAAATGGGACCGCTCGTGCGTATCGAGCCCCAAGGTTGGCTCTATATCAAAGTAAAACCCGAAGATTGCGCAGAAATCATCGAGACTTCGATTGTCGGAGGAAAGATCGTCGAGCGTCTCTCCTATAAAATTGACAATAAAATCTATCCGACACAGGAAGAAATTCCTTTTTATAAAAAACAAACCCGGCTTGTACTCGACCTGTGCGGCCATATCGATGCCACTTCGATCAAGGAGTATTTGGCTATCGACGGCTATGCCGCCTTTGAAAAAGCATTGTTTGACATGACTGCAGAGGAAGTGGTCACTGAAATCAGCGAATCCAATTTGCGCGGGCGTGGGGGCGGCGGGTATCCGACAGGCCGCAAATGGTCCCAGGTCAAACGGCAGCAATCCGAACAAAAATATGTTGTTTGCAATGGAGACGAGGGCGACCCTGGCGCATTCATGGACAGAAGCGTCATGGAAGGCGACCCGCACCGGATGCTCGAAGGCATGATGATCGCAGGAATCGCTTGCGGCGCTTCCGACGGTTACGTTTATGTCCGTGCTGAATATCCTCTGGCTGTGGACCGATTGGAAACAGCTATCGCCGAGGCCAGAGAGTTTGGGTTGCTTGGTAAAAACATTCTTGGAACAGGGCATGATTTTGATATAAAAATCAGCAAAGGCGCCGGCGCTTTCGTCTGCGGCGAAGGCAGCGCCCTGACCGCTTCCATTGAAGGCAACCGCGGCATGCCGAGGGTCAAACCGCCACGCACGGTTGAACAGGGCCTCTTTGCCAAACCTACGGTCCTGAACAATGTGGAAACGTTTGCCAACGTGCCACTCATCATTGAAAAAGGCGCCCAATGGTACCGTGGCATCGGACCGGAGAAAAGCCCCGGTACGAAAGCTTTTGCTCTGACAGGAAACATTCAGAACACCGGTTTGGTCGAGGTACCCATGGGAACCACCCTCCGCGAAGTAATTTTCGACATCGGCGGCGGCATTCGTGGTGGAGCCGGTTTCAAGGCCGTGCAGATCGGTGGCCCTTCCGGCGGATGTCTGACGAAAGAACATCTTGATTTACCGCTTGACTTCGACTCGCTGAAAAAAGCGGGGGCGATGATCGGGTCCGGTGGCCTGGTCGTCATGGATGAACATACCTGCATGGTGGAAGTCGCCCGTTTCTTCATGAATTTTACGCAAAATGAATCCTGTGGAAAATGTGTTCCCTGTCGTGAAGGCACCAAACGGATGAGGGAAATATTGGAACGCATCGTATCCGGACAGGGGGAACCTTCCGATATCGACATGCTGCTGGAACTGGCCGATACCATCTCTTCGACAGCACTGTGCGGTCTGGGCAAGACCGCCGCATTTCCGGTCGTCAGCACGATCAAATATTTCCGTGATGAATATCTGGCGCATGTTGTCGACAAACGCTGTCCGTCCAAAACATGCCAGAAATTAAAGCGCATCCAGATCGATGCAGACCTCTGCAAAGGTTGTTCGAAATGCGCCCGCTCCTGCCCGGTCGAGGCAATTTCCGGAAAAATCAAGGAACCCTTTACTATCGATGAGGCGAAATGCATCAAATGCGGCGCCTGTATCGAAAACTGCCCGTTCAAAGCGATAAAGGAGGACTGATGCCGTGAGCAGCGAGTTCATGATCATAGATAATATGCCGGTGGAAATCAACGGCGAAAAAAATATCCTGGACCTGATCCGCAAAGCCGGAATCGAACTCCCCACCTTCTGTTATTACTCGGAACTTTCTGTGTATGGAGCCTGTCGCATGTGTGTGGTGGAAGACAAAAGAGGCGAAATTCACGCTTCCTGCTCCACCCTGCCCGAACCCGGCATGGAAGTAAAAACCAATACACCCCGCCTGCGCAAATACCGTAAAATGATCCTCGAACTGCTTCTGTCCAGTCACTGCCGTGATTGCACGACCTGTGAAAAAAACGGTCATTGCAAGCTGCAGGAATTGGCACAGCGTTTCGGAATCAAGCAGGTGCGGTTTAACAACAGCTCCCCCGAGCCGGAACTGGATAACTCCTCCCTCTCCATCGTTCGCGACAAAAGCAAGTGTATTCTGTGCGGCGACTGCGTCCGCATGTGTGAAGAGGTCCAGAATGTCGGTGCCATTGACTTCGCATTCCGCGGTTCAAAAATGCAAGTCATGCCGGCCTTCGACGCCCCGATTTCCAGCACCAAATGCGTAAACTGCGGCCAATGCGCCGCCGTCTGCCCGACCGGTGCCATCGTCGTCAAGAATGACACGGCCCGTCTCTGGCAGGATATCAGCAACAAAGACACCAAAGTCGTAGTGCAGATTGCTCCGGCAGTTCGCGTAGGTATTGGAAAGGAATTGGGCCTTTCCGACGGAGAAAACTCTATGGGGCGCATCGTCGCAGCCCTGCGCCGGATGGGGTTCGACGAAGTATTCGATACCACTACCGGCGCCGATCTCACCGTCCTCGAGGAGACAGGCGAGTTTCTTGCCCGCATTCAAAAAGGCGGGAAATTGCCGCTGTTCACTTCCTGCTGTCCCGCATGGGTTCGCTATGCTGAGCTGAATTACCCTCAACTTATGGAAAATATTTCTACATGCCGTTCCCCGCAGCAAATGTTTGGTTCCGTACTGAAAGAGCATTTCAGTCACTCGAACCGACGCACGGTTGTCGTTGCCATAATGCCCTGCACTGCAAAAAAATACGAAGCGGCCCGCGAAGAATTCAAAACAGATGGAATTCCCCAAGTTGATTATGTCATCACAACACAGGAACTGATTCAGATGATCCGCGAATCCGGCATCGTCTTTACTGAAATTGAACCGGAGGCCGTGGATATGCCGTTTGGTTCCACCAGCGGTGCCGGAGTGATCTTTGGTGTGACCGGAGGAGTGACGGAAGCCGTCATTCGACGTATCGTCGACGACAAGTCCGTTTCCACCCTGAAAACCATTGCCTTTACAGGGGTAAGGGGCATGCAGGGACTGAAAGAAGCTACTCTGGATTATGCCGGTCGAAAAGTTCGTATCGCGATTGTCAGCGGGCTGAAAAATGCGGACAATCTGATCAAAAAAATCCAGAGCGGTGAAAAAGAATATGATTTCATTGAGGTCATGGCTTGTCCAGGAGGCTGCATCTGTGGCGCAGGACAGCCTGTCACAGGCAGGGAGGGTCGCAAACTACGCAGCAGCGGTCTTTATGAAGCGGACCGGATGAGCAGCATCAAGCGTTCTGAGGAAAATCCCGTGATGATGTCTCTCTACAGCGGACTACTGAAAGGCAAGGTTCACAAACTGCTGCACGTTCATTATGGGGAAAAGAGGGAGCAACCACATGAAAATTGAAGTGTGCATCGGCAGCGCCTGCCATTTGAAAGGTTCGTACAATATCATCAACACTTTTCAACAAATGGTTGAAGAATATCACCTTGCCGATTCGGTTGAAGTCAACGCCGCGTTCTGTTTTGGCCACTGCGCAGAGGCAGTCTCGGTCCGTATCAACAATGGAGAGGTGCAAAGCGTATCGGGAGCAACAGCCCGGGATTTCTTTCTAAATAAGGTTTTGCCCATCACACAGGATGGAGGAAAATGCCGATGAAATCCCTGACAGTAGAAATATGTGTGGGAACCGGATGCTGCCTGCTGGGTTCCCAAGACCTGCTGGACGCCGTTGAAACTCTGCCCGAAGACAAACGAAAACAAATCGACCTGAGTGAAGCTTCCTGCTTGAAGGGGTGCAGGAAAGGACCCAGTGTTCGAATCGCTGACGATGTGCTTTCCGGAATGACACCGGATAAACTGCTGGAAATATTGAACGAAAGACTGTCGTAACGACCGAACCCGCGAAATTCGCGGGTTCTTCTTTCTCCATACCCAGTAATGCCGAAAGGAGAATGATAGAGTCTCGCGAATAATATTCTTTACATGGCTTCCGCAATTCATTATCCCATTTTCCATACCGGGAGTTGTACAAAATGACCCTATTCCCCGTTAAAGCCGCCCATTACTGGCAAAAACAACGTTTGCGGACTAAGCTGGGCACAGCTTTTCTGCTTATTACACTTGTGCCTTTTTTTATTTTGGCTTTGGCAATCCATTTTATTGGACACCGCTTTGTCTCCACAATCGTTATGGAACGAAATCAATTTTTGGCCGAGCATATCGGTGTGCACCTCGAACAGATGCTCGGTGAAAAAATCAACACGCTGAAGTTCACTGCGGCAAGTCCGGCCATGCAATCGTTGGGCACCCCTGTCCAGACAGAAATACTGGCCTCAATGGTCAGACTGGATCCAGATCTGCTCATTGTGGTGATGAGCGACAGAAACGGCCGCCAAGTGGCTCGTTCTGATGCGCAGAAACCCGATCCGAACATCAACTATTCTGACCGTTCCTACTATAAGACGGCCCTGGCGACAAAACAGACCGCCTTCTCTGAAACCCAGGCGTCTCGCAGCACAGGAATCCTCAGCATAGCCGTAGCCCAGCCCATTCTGGACAAACAACTCGAGATACGCGGCCTCATTATTGCCGTCATTGATCTTCAAAAAATCATCGATCTCACCCGCAAGTATGAGTTCACTCCCAACAGCTTCGCTTTCCTTGTCAATGCCGATGGGGAAATCTTATACCACCCCGGACGCAATATCGGTGAAAACCTGTCCGGTCTCCTTCCAATCCAAAAAATGCAAGTGACAAAGGATGGAGCCGTCTTCTACGAACTGGACGGAAAAGAATTCGTGGGTGGTTATAGCAGAATCAGCCAGCCCGGATGGTTTTTAGTCGTCCGGCAGCCGCTGGATGAAGCCCTTGCCGATATGGACTGGCTGAGGAATGTGCTTGTCTTTCTCTTCCTATTCACCGTCCTCCTGTCGATCCTGACCGGGATACGCATCGCCCGTTCCATATCCCAGCCCATCACCGACATGGCAGTCATGGCAGAGCGTCTGGCCGGCAGCAATCTGAACGCAAGCATCTGGGTGCACGATACAGAGGAACTCCAAACACTGGCCGCATCCTTCAACAACATGGCGGTGCAAATACAAAAGAGAGAAGCGGATCTGAAACAAAGCGAGGCGCGCTACCGCTCCATGGTGGAACACCTGAATATCGGCGTATATCGCCGGCTCAACGAAAGCGGCGCTTTTCTCGAATATGCAAATCCTGCCCTTGTGAAAATTCTCGGCTGTTCTTCGATGGAAGAATTGTTCAGCACGGATTTTTCCCATTTTCTTATGAAGCAGGAAAGTTTTCGCAACTACCTTGAGTTGCTTCACATGGAAACTCATGTCAGAGACCGGGAACTCAAAATCCAACGCCGAGATGGCGTTGAGGTCTGGTGTTCCTGTACCGCCAATCGTCATTTTGACCCGGAAACCGGATTAACCTGGATCGATGCAGCGGTGGAGGATGTCACCGAACGCAAGCTGGCCGGAGAAAGATTGCAACAGGCTTACGATTCCCTGGAAATCAAAGTCCGGGAACGCACTCATGAGTTAGAAGAGCTCAATGAAAAATTGAGAAGTATCTCTCTCCTGGACGGACTCACCGGCATTGCCAACAGACGTTATTTCGATGAATTCCTTTTCCGGGAGTGGCAAAGGGCCAAGCGCGAGCAAAGCCCCATCTCCATGCTGCTGTTGGATGTCGATCATTTCAAACTGTATAACGATGCATACGGCCATATCGCTGGAGACGAGTGCCTAAAACAGGTTGCCGCCACGTTAAAAAGCATAACAAAACGGGCCACCGATCTGGCAGCCCGTTATGGCGGCGAAGAATTTGCCCTGATTCTGCCAGGCACTCCGCAGCAAAATGCTATGGCCCTGGCCTACAAGTTGCTTTCCTCCATGGAGGAGCTGCATCTTGAACATAAGGCTTCTCCTGTTCGTCCCTATGTCACGGTCAGCATCGGCTGCGCAACAGTTGTCCCGGAAAGGTTTTCCGACCCTGACACTATTTTGCTCGCAGCGGATCAGACGCTGTATCTGGCGAAGCAGAACGGACGCAATCAGGTGCAATGTCATCTCCGGCCTCTGTAATTGTCATAATCAGCTGCCCTTGTTTTATCCGGGATTTCGGCTTTAGCGCAATCTCCTGCACGATGCCTTCCCATTTGCTGGGTACCGGATTCTCCATTTTCAGAATCAGCACAACTGCCACGATTTGGCCCTTCACAACCTTATCACCCGGAGCAACCTTCAACGAAATCAGTATGCCCTCCACCGGAGATTTTATTTTTTTCAATGTCGACCCTCCAACAACGTAAATATTTCCATTTGCATAATTTATTTTATCATAGTCATACCTGTTTCCGCTTATTGTTCAGGTTCTCTACGGCCGACTGTAAGCATTCAATAGTCTTTTTCGACTTTTTCATTCCAGAACATATTCCCAGAATAATTATCAAGTTTTTATTGCATTTATTTTCATATTTGATGTAAAATGTATACAAAATCCTCGTTAGGAGTGTGATTTCATGAATAACAATGCACAAAACCTTTCCCCCGAATTTTTGGACGAAGCAAAAAAATCCATCCTGTTTACAACCAATCGTCCTGATATCATCATGGAACGAGGCCAGGGCATGTATCTGTGGGATACTGCCGGAAAAACCTATCTTGATTTCGTCGGCGGCTGGGCCGTTACTTCGCTCGGCCATAGTCCGGAAGCGATTGCCGATGCGCTGACTACACAAAGCCGTGTTCTGGTAAATGCCAGCCCTGCATATTACAACATACCCATGCTTAAATTTGCCAAGCTATTGACCGATATCTCCTGTTTTGACCGGATTTTCTTTGCCAGCAGCGGTGCGGAAGCCAACGAAAGCGCGATTAAACTCGCCCGCAAATACGGGTCGCTGTTCAAGGACGGCGCCTTTGAAATTATCACTACCACCAACAGTTTCCATGGCCGCACTCTTGCCACCATGTCCGCCACCGGCAAGAAAAAATGGGAACCATTGTTTGAGCCGAAGGTGCCTGGTTTCATCCACGTGCCCCTGAATGACGCCGCCGCACTCCAATCCGCCATTACCGAAAAAACCTGCGCCATCATGCTGGAACCGGTGCAAGGCGAAGGCGGGGTATATGCAGCTTCGGACGAATACATGAAACTATTGCGCCAGATCTGCACCGAAAAAAACATCATGCTGATTGTCGATGAAGTCCAGACCGGCTTGGGACGGACCGGGAAAATGTTTGCCTATGAACACTACGGGATCGAACCGGATGTCATGACTCTGGCAAAAGGCATCGGCGGCGGCTTTCCCCTCTCCGCCATGCTTGCCAAGGAAAAATTCAACGTGTTTGAAGCCGGCGACCAGGGCGGCACTTATTCGGGGCAACCGCTGGCTATGGCAGTCGGCTATGCTGTCGTAAATGAAATCATCAGTAAAAATTTGTCTGAGAATGCCGCACGCCAGGGAGCCTACCTGACGGAAAAATTGCAGAGCATCTCCGCTCAGTTTGGCCTAACCAATATTCGCGGCAAAGGTTTGCTCCTTGCCTTTGATTTGCCGTCGGAAAAGGGAGGCGAAGTTGTGGCGCAGTGCATGCAGGATGGCTTGCTGGTCAATTCGCCGCAGCCTTTCACAGTCCGCCTGATTCCGCCCCTCATCGTCACAAATTCCGATATCGATACCATGATGGCTATCCTGACGGCGGTGCTTTCCAGAGTTTTAAAATAAGGTTCCTGCAATGATAGCCTAAATAAAAAAAGGGAAGGGCTTTTGCCCTTCCCTTTTTTTATTTTAAGCGACCATCCTTACAGCATGGACTGTTTAGACTGGATTTTTCACGATTCGAGATACAGATAGACTTTTGAACCTCCGATAACTGGTTAACTTGGGTTTTGGATTTTACCGGTCATATGGCTTTTCGACTTTTGGATAGACAAAACACACGATCCTTTGGACTGGTTTCACTGTGCAGAAACTGGGAAAGATAGTCTTTCACGAATTTTGCAACTTACTGGAAACGTTTGTCGCTGTAAGGATGGTGCTTGTTTATATTGTAGCATGCTAAAACGGTTTTTGCAAGAATTATTAGAAGATTCTGCGATGGCATTCTTTACATTGTTTCATTTGACAGGCTTCCAATCCCCTGATAAAATTGCACTATAATTGATAGTACGGTATGGGGCTGGCGGATCAGTGGAGTACACCACGTGCACCGTATCGGAGAAAAAATGTCGACCGCCTGGACACTTTATTGCTGTTCAGGTGGTTTTTTTATTATTAATAATGAATAGAAACGGTGCAGGACTGACGGATAATGTGGAGTTTACCACGTGTACTGCATCGAAAAAAACGTCGACCGTCTGGGCAATGAGTTTTGTTCAGAGGGTCGATTTTTTTCTATCAGAAAAACAATAGCAAGGAGTGGAAAACATCATGAAAAATCGCTGGCTTATCGCTCTGTCCGCCGTTGGAATTCACATCTGTATTGGAAGTGTTTATGCCTGGAGCGTTTTGACAAAACCTCTCATGCATGAACTTGGCGCCGGTATCAGGGAAATCCAGTGGACCTTTTCCCTGGCTATCTTGTTTTTAGGCTTATCCGCTGCTTTCTTGGGTAAGTACGTCGAAAAATATGGTCCCAGAAAAGCAGGATTTTTTGCTACTGCCTGTTTTTGCACCGGTGTGTTTGGCGCCGGTCTCGCCGTCTTTTTCAAAAGTCTGCCTCTGCTTTATCTGTTTTATGGCGTGATTGGCGGCATCGGGCTCGGTACCGGTTACATTGCGCCTGTTTCAACCCTGGTGAAATGGTTTCCGGAAAAACGAGGTTTCGCTACAGGCATTGCCATTATGGGGTTTGGTTTCGCCAGCTTGATTGCCGCTCCTCTGATCCAGGCGCTCATGGAACGATATGGGCTTATTGCAACGTTCGAATGTCTCGGACTTTTTTACCTCTTTGTTATGCTCCCCTCTTCCTTATACCTCTCGCCACCCGATGCAACGAAACCAGGTGCACTTTCATCCGGCATCCCCCTACCCAGCGCCAATGCAATGCAGTTTACTGCGCAAGACGCACTCAAAACCTGGCAATTCTATACCCTATGGTGGATGCTGTTCATCAACATCACATGCGGCATAGGTCTGCTCAGCGTCGTATCCCCCATGGCGCAGGAATCGATGCAAATGTCTCCCGCTGCTGCTGCAACCATGGTAGGAATCATCGGTCTGATCAATGGCGCCGGCCGGATCTTCTGGGCTTCAGCATCTGATTTTCTGGGTCGTGCCAATACATACCTCGCATTCTTTACCATTCAGGGTTTTGCATTTTTCTTCCTGTCAAAAACCACTGACATCATATTCTTCCAATTGCTGGTCTATCTGGTCATCTCCTGTTATGGTGGAGGTTTTGCAACAATTCCCGCTTTTTTAAGTGATTTGTTCGGCACGCGGGAACTCGGCGCCATTCATGGTAAAATCCTGACCGCCTGGGCTGCGGCCGGCATCGTCGGCCCGCTGTTTGTCGCCTGGGTCAAGGAAACGACCCAAAGCTACAATTCAGTCCTCCTGGTTTTCTCCTTCTGTTTTATTTTTTCATTAGCAGTTGC
>CAZXCC010000005.1:0-12202 GCA_964638945.1 uncultured Veillonellaceae bacterium
GTCTCTTTGTTCAGTTTTCAAGGAACACCCGTCTTTCGACGGCTTTTATATATTAACACAGCTGTTATTCCGTGTCAACATCTTTTTTTAACTCTTTTGATATCATTGGGGAAGCCGTTTTACCGTCTTCCCCATCGCAAAAGCCCTCTTGGGATTATTATGTTACCATAGGTGTATCCAGTTGTCAATAAATCTCCCCATGATTATCCGCTATTTTTCCGGCGCTGGAGTATCGCTCTTTTCCTCTGTAGTCAGCGTGCTTTTTTCGGTTTCTTCCGAGGATTTTTCAACCATTGCCAGGGCGGCGATTTTTTGATTGTCCACTACACGCATCAATGCAACTCCCTGCGTGTTGCGGCCTATGACACGTATCTGTTCCACATCCATGCGGATAATGATCCCGTCATTGTTAATAAGGAGGAGATCCTGATCCGGTTTGACCACTCGCAACCCGACTACGGGACCTGTTTTTTCCGTAACTTTGAGATTAATCAGTCCCTTGCCGCCTCGAGTCTGAATCCGATATTGTTCGACTGCCGTACGTTTTCCAAAGCCAAGTTCTGATACTACCAGCACCTGTCCGCCTGGCGCCATTGTCTCCATGCCGACGATGGAATCCATGTCAGCAAGATTGATTCCTTTGACTCCGCGAGCAGTCCGGCCCATAGCGCGCACATCTGTCTCAGAGAATGTGATAGCCATGCCATCTCTAGTTCCCAGGATAATGTTTTGATTCCCATCCGTCAGTTTGACTCCAATCAGATCATCATCATCATCAAGAGCAATTGCAATCAGTCCATTTTTACGGACGGAATCAAAGTCTGTCGCGTCCGTCTTCTTTACAATGCCATTTCTTGTCGCCATAAAAAGGAATGCACCTTCAGCAAATTCTTTGATAGGAATCACTGCCGTAATTTTTTCTGTCGGCTGAAGTGAAAGAAGATTGATAATCGCGTTGCCACGGGCAGTGCGGCCCGCTTCCGGCAGTTCATAACCCTTGATGGAGAAAACTCTGCCTCTCGTTGTAAAAAACAGCACATGATGGTGAGTTGTAGAGGCAAAGAGATGTTCTACAAAATCCTCTTCTTTAGTGCCAGCTCCCTGGATGCCGCGACCACCACGTTTTTGACTGCGATAAGTGTCAATCGGCTGTCGTTTGACATAGCCGGAATGAGTGATTGTTATGACAATGTCTTCTTCTGCAATCAGATCTTCCCTGGAAAAATCAGGAGGTTGTTGAACAATTTGCGTTCTTCTCTTATCACCAAAACGCTTTTTCATTTCCAGCAGGTTTTCACGGATAATACCATATACTTTATGTTCGTCCGCCAAAACCGATTCAAGGTACTCGATCAATTCCATTGTATCAATATAGTCGCGATCAATTTTATCCCGCTCCAGCCCGGTCAATCTTTGCAGTCTGAGTTCCAATATGGCTGTTGCCTGACGCTCCGACAGGGCAAAGGTTTCCATCAGGGCGATTCGGGCCGCATCTACCGTCGGTGCTTCGCGAATTGTATTGATGACAGAATCGATATGGTCCAGGGCAATTCGCAGACCCTCCAAAATATGCGCTTTATCTTTGGCTTTTTTCAGATCAAACTGTGTCCGACGTATAATAATGACTTTTTGATGCTCAAGATAATGAAACAATATCTCGCGTAACCCTAGTGTTTTCGGTCTACCATCGACCAGAGCCAGCATATTGACGCCAAAATTATCCTGCAATTGCGTATGTTTATAGAGCTGGTTCAACAATATTTCGGCATTTGCATCTTTGCGAAGTTCCATGACAATCCGCATTCCCTTGCGGTCACTTTCGTCCCGCAGGTCTGTGATTCCTTCGATCACTTTTTCGCGGACAAGGTCGGCAATGTTTTCAATCAGGCGGGCTTTGTTAACCTGATAGGGAATTTCTGAAATAATGATTCTCGGTTTCCCGTTGCTCATACGTTCTACCCGTGCGCAAGCGCGCATACGGACGGATCCCCTGCCTGTGGCATACGCCGATTGAATTCCATCTGTTCCCATGATCATTGCACCTGTCGGAAAATCAGGACCCGGTATTGCTTCAATCAGCTCACTCAACGAAACTTCCGGATTATCAATCATTTTAACAAGGCCGTCTACCACTTCGCCTAAATTATGTGGCGGAATATTCGTTGCCATACCTACGGCTATTCCTGTTACGCCATTAATCAAGAGATTGGGGACTTTTGCCGGTAAAACGGAAGGTTCCTTCAAAGACTCATCATAGTTCGGTACAAAATCGACAGTCTCTTTTTCGATGTCTTCCAACATTTCTTCGGCTATTTTTGACATTCGAACTTCCGTATACCTCATTGCAGCGGCGCTATCGCCATCCACCGAGCCGAAATTTCCATGTCCGTCTACCATCATATAGCGTGTGGAAAAATCCTGAGCCAGTCTTACAGTCGCGTCATAAACCGAAGAATCTCCATGAGGATGATATTTTCCCAGCACTTCACCAACGATACGGGCGGATTTTTTATGAGGCTTGTTAGATGCCATACCAGCTTCATGCATGGCGTAAAGAATTCGCCTGTGTACCGGTTTCAGTCCATCCCGTACATCCGGCAGAGCCCTGCTGACAATAACGCTCATTGCATAGTCTATATAAGACTTTTGCATTTCGTCTTCGATACGAATAGGTTGAATCTTACCGTGATTTATTTCCATACATTCATCTCCTCGATGCCACTATGTCAAATATCAAGATTTCGTACAAGATGAGCATTATCTTCAATAAATCTACGTCTGGGCTCCACCTTATCACCCATCAGAACTGAAAAAATTTCATCGGCAGCCATCGCATCCTCCATAGTTACTTTCAAAAGAGTTCTATCTTCAGGATTCATTGTTGTTTCCCAAAGTTGTTCCGGATTCATTTCTCCCAGGCCTTTGTAACGTTGCAGCCCAATGTCCTGCCTGCCGATTTTCTGCATCAATTGTTCCAAGGCGGCATCGTTATACAAATACCAGTGTTCCTTGCCTTTTTTGGCCAGATACAGCGGCGGCTGCGCAATGAACACCCGGCCGTTCTCCACCAGCGGCAGCATGTACCGGTAAAAAAAGGTCAGGAGCAATGTACGAATATGCGCGCCGTCCACGTCAGCATCTGTCATAATGATAATTTTTCCGTAGCGAGATTTTTCAATATCAAAGTCTGGACCAATACCGCTACCAAAAGCTGTGATCATCGTTCTGATCTCTGCATTATTTAATATCGTGTCCAAACGGGCTTTTTCCACATTAAGAATTTTACCACGCAACGGGAGAATCGCTTGAAATCTGCGGTCCCGACCTTGCTTTGCAGAACCACCGGCCGAATCTCCTTCGACCAGATATATTTCCGTCTGCATCGGGTCACGCATAGAACAGTCTGCAAGTTTGCCTGGCAGAGAGCTTATTTCCAGTGCATTTTTTCTCCGTGTCAGTTCTCGTGCCTTTCGGGCGGCATCCCTAGCTCTAGCGGCCAGTATCGTCTTTTCAATAATTTTTCTCGCAACCGATGGATTCTCCTCAAAGAACTCGCTTAACCTTTCAAATACTAATCCATCCACAATCCCGCGAACTTCGCTGTTGCCAAGTTTTGTTTTCGTTTGTCCTTCAAACTGAGGTTCTTGAATTTTTATGCTGATAATTGCAGTCAAGCCTTCTCTTGAATCTTCACCACTAAGATTATCATCTGCTTCCTTCAAGAGGTTCACTTTTCTTGCATAATCATTTACAGAACGGGTCAAAGCCGATTTAAAGCCGCTTAAATGTGTTCCTCCCTCCTGCGTGTTGATATTGTTAACAAAAGAAAATATATTTTCTACATAAGTGTCATTATATTGAAGTGCGACTTCAACCATAGTCCCTTCTTTGGTTCCAATAATATATATTGGACTGGGATGTAATACGTCTTTTGCCTTATTCAAATGTTCAACAAAAGAGACAATTCCACCCTCAAACATATATTCTTTGGTTGCGCCACTTCGCTCATCAATCAGGCTGATTGTCAACCCTCGGTTTAAAAATGCAAGTTCACGCAACCGTTGCTTTAAAATATCAAAATTAAAAACTGTTTCTTCAAAGATTTCCGGATCCGGTTTGAACCAGACACGAGTCCCTGTTGTTTCTGTTTCTCCTTTTACTGTTAACTCCTGAATCGTTTTTCCCCGTTCAAAACCAATTTGATATATTTTCCCTCCACGCTGTACCGTTACTTGCAAAGATTCACTTAGTGCATTAACAACAGAGACACCAACCCCATGGAGTCCGCCTGAAACTTTATACCCTTCTCCTCCGAATTTGCCACCAGCGTGAAGAATTGTCAAAACAACTTCAACAGCCGGTTTTCCTGTCTCGTGCATATCCACAGGAATACCACGTCCATTATCAACAACGGTAATAGAATTATCGCCATGAATGTAAACGAAAATTCTGTCGCAATATCCTGCCAAGGCTTCATCAATGCTATTATCAACGACTTCATATACTAAATGATGTAATCCAGTGACAGAAGTACTGCCAATATACATACCCGGACGTCGACGAACCGCTTCGAGCCCTTCCAGGACCTGTATCTGTTCTGCTCCATATTGTCCATTTACTGTTGTATCGTTTGAATCAATCAATTTGTTTTTCGCCTCCATTTAATCCATTATTCAGATAACGCTTTACCAGCGTTTTATTAGATAGAGCTGACAAATACACGCGATTAGGGTTCGTTAAAATGATACTGTTGACCCTTCCTCCGGAAATATCAATTACTTCTCCCCCCTGCTCACTTACAGACAAAAATTTCTCATTATTTTTATTTATTTCAGAACCTCTTTTAGAATAACCGATAATTGCAACAATATTTTTTGTTGACAGCGTAATTTCATTTCCAATATCTATATACATAAAAAGAAAAACTCTCCTTCTTTTGGCTTAATGAAATGCTCAATTATTAATTTTTTTTCTCAGGCATTCAATCATTTTTCGCTCTGATAAAAAAGTATTAAAACGCATTTTCCTGCTTTTTTCGTTTTCATGAAGTTCTGACAGAGTTTTTTCTGTTTCAGATATTTCATTCATAATTTCACCCATATGATATTTTATATCTTTTATAATTAAACATCCAAAGCTTTGATTTATTTTTTTTATCAGCGTTTTTTTTATCATAAACAAATTATAATTCCAAGCGGAGCTATCTACTCGAACATACAAAACTTCTTGATCTATTTTATATGGTCTTGAATGCTTATTTGCCACATCACCGGCAATTTCAGCCCAATGCTGCCCAAGCCAGTAATTTTTGTAACCATTTGTTTCTTTCATTTTTTCCATGATAAGGAAAATTATTTTATTTAGCTCTTTCAAAATCCCTACCACCTGATATTTTTATAACCTTTCCCTCTTCGATATGATATTGGTTCGACATCACAGAATTTAAATAATTCATATCTTCTGTTCCAGTTATAAAAGTCTGAATTTTATCTGAGATAGTTTCGACCAATTTATCTTTTCTAATTTCGTCTAATTCACTCATTACGTCATCAAGCAACAATAATGGATATTCTCCTGTAATTTGGCGTATTATTTCTATCTCGGCCAATTTTAAAGATAAAACTATAGTTCTCTGTTGTCCCTGGGAAGCAAAAATTTTTCCATCATAAGAATTTAATGTAAAACAAATATCATCTTTATGTGGACCTACATCCGTTGTTCCTCTTGCAATATCTTTTTCCCGGGCAACAATCAGTTTATTTTTAAACCATTCACTATAGTTATTCTCTGTCATATCCGAGCCGCAATAAATTAAATAATGGGCAGAAAAATCTTCCGCCCCATTGGTAATTCTGGAATGAATCATATTTGATGCATTTGAAAGTTCTTTTACTCTTTCCACTCGCTTTAACGAAATCTTTTCCGCAAGAAAACTTAATTGCTCGTCCCATAAGTCCAATAAATTCTTTTTGGAAAAACCAGCATTAATTTTTTTTAATAATTGATTCCTTTGTAACAGAACTCTGTTATACCGCAATAAATTTTGATAATATACACTATCTGATTGCGCAATCGAAAAATCAATATATCGTCTGCGACCGGAAGGGCTTCCCTTAATCAACCATAAATCTTCCGGAGAAAAGAATACAGCATTCAAGAGGCCAATTACTTCTTTTTTTTTCACTTGTTGTCCATTCAAAATATTTTCACGGACCGCTCCACGGTGTAATTTAAAAACTAAACTATGCTCAGCAACATGATTTGAGAATGAACTCTCTACAATACTACATTCTTCACCCCATCGTATCAGTTCATCATCATGGCCTGCCCGAAATGATTTACCAAGAACTGCTAGAAATATAGCTTCCAATAAATTTGTTTTTCCTTGCGCATTAAACCCTGAAAAAACATGAACTCCCTTATCAAAAACAACCTCAGTTTCCCGGTAATTCCTGAAATTTTTAAGTTTTATCCTCTCTACGAGCATGTTTTACTCATCCTCAGCTATGATCAGATACTCATTTCTATCTATTGTTACAACATCACCCGGTACAATTTTCTTTCTTCTTTCTAAGACTATTTTTCCATTTACCATAACTCTTCCATTGTCAATCAATATCCGTGCCTGTCCTCCAGTATCGGATAAGCCAAGCCATTTAATCAATTGATCCAACTGAATCATTTTAGAATGGATTGTTGCGTTACTAATTTCACTCTTCATTCAATTCGTCCGTATAGGAGTGATAATATAAGTATACTCATTATCATCGAGCAAATTCACTTTCACGGGGCTTAGTCCTGATTTTAGATTAAAACGTACTTGCCCATTTCCAGCAATCCTCAAAATATCAAGCAAGTATTTCGCATTAAAAGCAATCTCAATCGGTTCCCCTTCAATTGCAACATCAATGCTTTCCATAGCGCTACCTGCATCTGGATTATTTCCGGATAATTCAACATTATCTTTATTAAATTTTACTTTGACTATATTGTATTCTCCATCTTTTGCCAACAAAGCAACCCTTTCAACTGCTTCAAAAAGCTTATCGGCGGCAACCGTACAAAATGAAGAGAAATCAGCAGGAATAACCTTTCGATAGTCTGGAAACTGCCCTTCGATCAAACGTGACATTATATAAATATTTTCAAATGAAAAAGCCACCTGATTTTTAACCCAGCAAATTTTAATATCAACCGGCATTTCATAGGACATTACTTTCGCTAACTCACTCAACATCTTGCCTGGGATAATCATTTTTATAGCAGCTGGTCCATTTTCGACCTCATGTTTTTTTAGAGATAGACGATGAGTATTTGTTGCAACCATACTCATTTCCCGTTCGGAAATTTCAACGAGCGCACCAGTAAATAGAGGTCTGCTCTCATCTGTTGAACAAGCAAAGACTGTTTTTTTGATCAAATCTTTCAACACATCATCTTTTAATATAAAACTATTGTTGCTCTCAAATCTCTTTATATTAGGAAACTCGTCAGCGGGAAATGACAGCACACGAAATTCCGTTTTGTCTGATGATACATTAACCATATTACTTTGAGATACAGAAGATATTTCTATCATTTTTCCTGCAATCTTTCGAATAATTTCAGGAAAGAATTTCCCAGACAACACTACTTTCCCAGGCATCAATACTTCAGCAGGGATCACAATGCTAATCCCTATTTCATAATCAGTCGCCTGAAGTTCTAATGAATTTTCTGAAGCTGATAAGAAAATACCGGTTAAAATCGGCAATGTTGTTTTTGATGCAGTTGCTTTCTGCACAATTTGCACCGCTGAAAGAAGATGTTCCTTTTCGCATCGAATCCTCATATTGTCCTCCTTTGATAGGTTAATAATAATAGTAAGAGCTGTAGAAATTGTTAATAACTCATTGAAAAGCAATAAAACAATAGTATTAGCCCTGTTGAGAAAAAGTGGATAAAGTTAGAAAGTTATCTATAATGAAATTTATAGAGGGAGAAAAATAAATAATTAGTATTTTTATCAACAGGGAAAATAGTTTTATCCTGTTGTTATTCTAGTGCTTAAATCCGTAAGTAAGGAAGCAAGTTTACTATCTTCCATTCGTTCTCTATTCACTTTTTCATACGCATGAATTACTGTGGTATGGTCTCGGCCGCCAAAAACTTCACCAATTCTTGGGAGAGACCAATCTGTAAGTTCTCGACAGAGGAACATTGCAAGTTGTCTGGGGACAGTTACATTTCTCGTACGTCTTTTTGAAATCAGGTCATCAATTTTTATTTTGAAATGAAGAGCAACAACTTCTTGAATCAATTGTGGAGTAACTTGACTAGTTTTTTCTTTAGGAAAAAGATCTTTAAGTGCTTCAATTGCCAGCTCAATGGTAATTGGTTTCCTGTTTAGAAAAGAAAATGCATTTACGCGATTAAATGCACCTTCGAGTTCACGGATATTATTATCAATCCTAGTAGAAATATAAACAATCACATCGTTAGGCATAGTGATATTTTCAAGTAAAGCCTTTTTGCGTAAAATTGCAATACGAGTTTCAAGATCGGGAGATTGAATATCGGTTGTAAGGCCCCATTCAAAGAGTGACCGAAGTCTGTCTTACAATGTGGGAATATCCTTTGGCGGACGATAGCTTTAAATAATGATTTGTTTATTTGCTTCGTGCAATGCATTAAATGTGTGAAAAAATTCTTCCTGCGTTTGTTCTTTTTTTGCAAGAAACTGAATATCATCAATTAATAAAACGTCAATATTCCGATATCGGTTGCGGAAATTTTCAGGATGACCGCTCATAATTGCATTAATAAAGTCATTGGTAAATTTTTCGCTCGTAATATATAAAACTTTTGTGCCTGGATGAATTTGCATGATTCGGTGTCCAATTGCATGCATGAGATGAGTCTTACCAAGACCAACTCCGCCATAAATAAAGAAAGGGTTATATACCTTTGCCGGAACTTCTGCAACTGCTAAGGAAGCAGCGTGAGCGAATCTGTTTGAGTTACCGATAACGAAAGAATCAAAAGTATATTTTGGATTCAGGGGAGAATATGTTTCTTCGTTGGTACTTCTTTGTAATGATTTTAGTTGGTCATTTACGTTTGCTGTGGAAAAAGAGGAAGGCGTTTGGATGGGCTCTGCAGAAATATATTTGGAATCTGTTTGTTGCAAAGTTAATTTAATAATAACAGGCGTTTTAATTACTTCTTCCAAAGCTTTTCGAATAATTGTGGTATAGCGTGTTTCAACCCATTCTTTTACTATTTGGCGAGTTGTCCCGATTTCAAATGTACCATTTTCATAAGATAATGGGGTGAGTACTTTAATCCAAGTTTCAAAGCTTGGGCGAATCATTTCCTTTTCCATCAGTTCCAGCGCTAATTGCCAAATATCCGAAGGCTTTTGTTCAGACAAAAAAAAGACGCCCCTCTCTAATAGGTTATCCACAAGGTTATCAACAGTTGTGTATAAGTGGGTGTTATTTTCTTTTATTTATGGCGTTTTCGAATGTAAAAGCACGAAAAATTAGTAATGATATGGTATTTATTTTGTGTAAAGAGTAAGGTTTTTCGTGTTTAATCATAGCAAATATGGGCATAGTTATCAACAGCTTTGTGGATTTGTCAATTTTGTTGACACCTTTAAGTCTGTGAACTATAATCTTTAATAGTCAGCATATCCATAGGAACTTTTCCTGTTTCAAGGAGGTGTGGTGTAGAATGAAACGGACTTATCAACCGAATGTATTGTGGAAAAAGAGAACTCATGGTTTTCGTGAGCGGATGAAAACAATTGGTGGACGATTGGTGCTGAAACGTAGACGTGCAAAGGGAAGAAAAGTATTGTCCGCATAATAGGCTGCTCATCGTAGTGGCCTATTTTCCTTTTGCGGGGTTATAGTTATGAGTTTCAGATTGAGTAAATTGAATAGGTTGCGGAAAAGAAAGCATTTTCGTAAAGTTTTTGAAGAGGGTATGTTTGTTTCTAATCCGATGATGGCAATTCATTTAATGAAAAACTCGGAGAAGAAAAGACGTGTTGGGTTTTCTGCCGGGAAGAAATTGGGCGGTGCCGTAACAAGAAACCGTTGTAAAAGACGATTGCGTGAATGTTATCGACAACATCAAGAGGAAGTTCCTCAGGATATGGATATGATCATTGTTGCAAGAAGGGCTCTGATTGGTGCGACATGGCCCCGTCTTGTGAAATCGTTTCTCGAATCAGTTCAGCGGTGTAAACTTATTGTAGAAAAAAAGCGTGGCGTTACAATTTGAAAAAAGTAGTGCTTTGGCTGATTAATTTTTATCGAATGGCTATTTCTCCATGGAAATCTCCTTGTTGCCGCTTTATTCCGACTTGTTCACAATATGCGGTAATGGCGGTTGAAAAGTATGGTGTGAGGAAAGGCCTTTTTCTGTCAGTGAAACGGATATTAAAATGCCACCCGTTTCACCCTGGCGGATATGATCCGGTTTAAAATTAGCCGTGTATAATTTTAAGGAGTGAATGAAACTTGTTTGACACTTTTGTGACCATTCCGATTCAGCATGCACTAACTTTTTGCTATGTTCTCACGCAAAAAATGGGATATCCAAGTTATGGCATCGCAATTATTTTGTTGACCGTTGCGATCAAAATTATATTGTACCCATTAACGGTCAAACAGGTTAAGTCTATGAAGGCTATCCAGGATATGCAGCCTAAAGTAAAAGCATTACAGGAAAAATATAAGGATAACAAAGAGAAGCTTCAGACAGAAATAGCTGCGCTATATAAGCAAAATAATGTCAATCCTTTATCAGGCTGTTTGCCATTAATAGTTCAAATGCCTATATTGATGGGGATTTTCTTTGCTATCCGCGAGTATCAGTATGAAGGACCGACGAATTTTTTGTGGATAGCGAATTTACAACAGGGAACTTCGATTAGCGACCCTAGTGATCCGTATTTCATTATTCCTTTGCTCTGTGCTGTCACGACGTATTTACAACAGAAACAGACTACGACAGAGATGACACAACAAAATAAAATGATGTTGATGTTTATGCCTCTTTTTATCGGATATATTACGATCACATTCCCGGCAGGACTCGGTATATACTGGGTAGTAAGCAACCTTGCTCAAATTTTGCAACAGTGGTTCATGTATCGCAAACCGGCTAAGGTCTGAGGAGGTAAGGCATGGACAGGATTGAAAAAACAGGAAAAACTGTAGAGGACGCTCTCGAGGCAGCTTTGGCTGAAATGGGCGTAGACCGCGATCAAGTTGAATATCGTGTGCTTGAAGCACCATCTAAAGCACTTTTTGGCTTATTGGGCGGAAAAGAGGCTAAAGTTGAAGTTGTATTAAAAAAGGCTGATCCTGTGGAAAATGCGAAAAAATTTCTTGCAAGTGTCACAAAGGCCATGGGATTACTTGTTACCATCGATGTGCAAGTTGGAGAAGAAAGTGTTGTACTGAATTTGCGTGGTGAAGATCTCGGTCTCTTGATTGGTAAACACGGACAAACCTTGGATGCTTTACAGTACTTGACAAATTTGGCTTCACATCGTGAGGGTCGTGATAGGCTTCGGATTATTGTCGATATTGAAGATTATCGGCGACGACGTGCCGATACATTGGAGCAGCTGGCATTACGTCTTGCTGATAGGGTAAAACGAACCGGTGAAAGAGTTGTATTAGAACCTATGAATCCGCATGAACGGAAAATTATTCATATGAGTTTGCAGGAAGACGTTCGGATTGAAACTTTCAGCGAAGGGGAAGAACCTTTCCGTCGGGTAGTCATTTCCTTACGGAAGTAGCGACAGAGTTTTTGCCCGGTAAAGTCGCAATACACTACCGGGCTTTACTTTACGTGGAGGTTTTTATGAAAGAAGCCGAAACAATCGCGGCAATAGCTACATCGGTCGGGGAAGCAAGTATAGGAATCGTCAGAATCAGCGGTCCGGCATCAATCAAGATTGCCCGGGCCGTTTTTCGCAATTTTAAAAACGAAGAGGTATCTTCTTTTTTAGAACGAAAATTAACGTACGGAGTGATCATAGATCCCTCCACAAGTGAAATTGTGGATGAGGTTCTTTTGGTCTATATGCCTGCTCCCCATTCATATACTTGTGAAGATGTTGTGGAATTTCAAACCCATGGCGGCGCAGCCGTTTTGCGAAAAGCTGGGCTTGACCTCAGAGCTTTTGAGATCGGAA
>CAZXCC010000005.1:12212-28848 GCA_964638945.1 uncultured Veillonellaceae bacterium
GCCTGGTACTTGTAGAGGGTGCACGTCTTGCTAACCCGGGAGAATTCACACAGAAGGCTTTTTTAAATGGCCGGATTGATTTAAGTCAAGCTGAAGCGGTTATGGATATCATTCGTGCAAAATCTGATGCGGCACTGAAGATAGCTACAAGAAAATTATCAGGGGATCTTTCAAAAAAAATTCTCTCTTTACGAAAAATATTATTGGATATTCTTGCAGGTGTTGAAGCAGCGATTGATTATCCGGAAGAAGACATGCCGCTAATTGATCCAGTTTTTGTGTTGCAACAGTTACAAGATGTCAGAACGGAAATACATACTATTTTGGCAACTGCGCAAACTGGGAAAATTTTACGAGACGGTTTGCGTACTGTAATAATCGGTCGTCCAAATGTCGGCAAATCTAGTTTGCTTAACGCTTTGCTGAAAGAAGAGAGGGCTTTGGTTACGGATGTGCCTGGCACAACTCGTGACAGTATCGAAGAATTTTTGAATATACGCGGAATACCTCTCAGAATCGTTGATACAGCCGGATTGCGAGAGACCGCCGATAAAATTGAAAAAATGGGTATCCAACGGGCGCGGGAGTCTATCGATAGTGCCGGCTTGGTGTTATTTTTGCTTGATGCTTCAGAACAATTGACAGACGAAGATGTTAATATTTTAGTGAGTTTACCTTCGGTTCCTGTTATTGTTGTGGTGAATAAGACTGATTTACCGATCCGTTTAAACTTCGCTCAACTACAGGAGCATTGTTCAAATAGTAAAGTGGTTACTGTATCGGCTAAAGACAGAACGGGTTTTGCTGAATTGGAAGACGCTGTGGAACAGATGGTTTATTCTGGTGTGGCTCATGTTTCTGAAGCGATCTGTGTTGATAACATCCGTCATGAAGAGAGCCTTTATCTTGCGGACTCCTACATTGAATCGGCAATTGAATCACTTGGAGCGGGAATGCCTACGGAGTGTATGGTGATTGATGTCAGGCTTGCCATGGAGGCAATGGGTCAAATCACTGGAGAGACGGTTTCCGATGAAATTGTGAAAGAAATTTTTGCCAGGTTTTGTCTTGGTAAATAACAGGATGTGTCAAAATGATTCAGGGTGAAAAGTACGATGTAATAGTTATCGGCGCAGGACATGCCGGTTGTGAGGCGGCACTTGCATCTTCTCGCATGGGTTGTTCTACGTTGCTTCTTACTCTCAATATGGATAATATAGCTCTAATGCCGTGTAACCCTTCTGTTGGCGGTCCGGCAAAAGGGCATTTGGTGCGTGAAATCGATGCATTAGGTGGTGAAATGGGTATTGTCACCGATAATGCCGGTATTCAAATGCGTATGCTTAATACAGCAAAAGGACCGGCGGTACATGCTCTACGTGCTCAGGCAGATAAAATAGAGTATCAAAAAGCTATGCGGCAAACTTTGGCGAAAGAAGCCTGTTTACATGTGCGACAACTTCTTGTTGATGAAATTTTGATGGACGGACGGCAAGTCCGTGCGATTCGGACAGAAAATGGCGAGATTATCGGTTGTTCAGCGCTTGTGTTGGCAACAGGGACGTATCTTCGGGGGAGGGTAATTGTCGGTGAAACAGGCTTTACTGCGGGCCCAAATGGGCAAAGGGCTGCGGTAAACCTTTCTGATTCACTTTCGAAAATTGGAATTCGCCTAAGACGTTTTAAAACTGGAACACCGGCTCGTATTGACGGCAGAACGGTTGATTTTTCACGCATGAAGATTCAGCCCGGTGATTTGGAAACGCATAATTTTTCTTTTATTAGTGAAATTACGGAAAGGGAGCAGCTACCTTGTTATCTTACGTATACTAGTGAGGAAACGCATAAAATTATCCAGGATAATTTGTATAGGGCGCCTTTATACAGCGGCCAGATAGAGGGAACCGGGCCCCGCTATTGTCCTTCGATTGAAGTGAAAATTGTGAATTTCCCAGATAAGGAAGCACATCAGGTATTTATCGAACCTGAAGGGGTATCCACTCATGAAATGTATGTTCAGGGTATGTCGACTAGTTTACCGGTTGATGTACAGACAGCCATGCTTCGTACCATACCCGGTCTTGAGCATGTTGAGATAATGCGGTATGGTTATGCTATTGAATATGATTGTATTGATCCGACACAACTGGACCATTCTTTGTCGTTTAAGGAATTCAGCGGATTGTTTTCCGCAGGCCAGGTAAACGGGTCTTCTGGATATGAAGAAGCTGCTGCCCAGGGCCTTATTGCCGGAATGAATGCGGCGCTGAAGGTATTTGGTAAAGCACCGTTTGTTCTGCAAAGATCAGATGCATATATTGGAGTTCTTATTGATGATTTAGTCACAAAGGGGACAAACGAACCATATCGAATCATGACGTCACGGTCGGAATATCGTCTCTTATTGCGCCATGACAATGCAGATCTTCGTTTGACAGAAAAAGGATATGTTGCTGGTCTTGTCACACCGGCAAGACTTGCTAGGCTTATGTTGAAAAAGTCTTCCTTGGAGAGTGCTGTTTCTTTTCTTAAATCAACAACCGTCGCTCCGTCTGAAGAAGTACAAACATTTTTGCGTAATTGCGGGTCTTCTGAGTTGAAAAGCGGTTGTAATCTATATGATTTATTGAAAAGACAAGAAATATCCTATTCTGATCTTAAATCAGTTTTTTCTTTGCCGGATCTTGAGAAGGAAATAATGGCTCAGCTGGATATAATGATAAAATATGAAGGGTATATTAAAAAACAATGGGAACAGGTACAACGGGCAGAACGACTGGAAAACAGATTATTGTCTCCAAATCTTGATTATACTCAGATACGCGGCTTGTCAAAGGAAGCGCAGCAAAAATTGCAAACGATACGTCCTGTCTCCATTGGACAGGCTTCAAGAATTTCAGGTGTTTCCCCGGCAGATATATCAATCTTGTTGATTTATGAGGAACAGAGGCGTAGACAGAATGTCGAATGAAAGTGAATTGATGATAGACTATCTGCGGCAAGTTGTCCAACAGCTTCATAAAAATGTTGGTATCAGTCAAAATGATTATACGAAATTTGGACAATACTACGAGTATTTGCTTGAAGTAAATAAAACCATGAATCTTACACGGATTGTTGACCCTATGGAAGTTGCAGCGAAGCATTTTGGTGATGCATTGACAGTGTATGATGAGAGGATATTTCCCAAGGGTTGCCGCGTGATTGATGTCGGAACAGGTGCCGGTTTTCCTGGAGTACCCCTGGCCATAATCCTTGAAGAATCCCGGTTTACTTTATTAGATTCCTTACAAAAACGGACTCGTTTTATTGAATCAGCAGTGAATAATATCCATCTTCATAATATTGAGGTTGTGCAATCAAGGGCGGAAGATTTGGGGCGAAACCCTCAATATAGAGAAAAGTTTGATGTTGTTTTGGCAAGAGCCGTAGCATCGCTCAACGTCTTATCGGAACTTTGCCTCCCCTTTTTGAAAACCGGAGGATATTTTTTGGCAATGAAGGGGCCAAAGGCTATGGATGAGATTGAATCTGCACGAAAGGCTATTCAAGTGCTTGGTGGGGGAACGGTGTCAATTGAGTCATGTAAACTGCCATTGGTCGAAGAGGATAGGATCATAATTTGCATCGAGAAAGTTCGACATACACCGATGCTTTATCCACGGAAAGCTGGTATTCCCGAACGAGTTCCTTTGAAATGATTATGGCGAGGCAGGGTGAATTGGAATGAAATCTCTCAGTGAATTATTGTTTAGCAGAACTCCTTCTGAGGAAGCCGTATCAGAGAATGAAAAGGGAGTAGAAATTGTAGAGGTTTCCCTAGATCAGATTTCTGCGAATCCTTTCCAGCCCCGTAAAACTTTTTCGGAAGAAGGACTGGCAGAACTGACTGCTTCGATCCGAGAATATGGTATTATTCAGCCTCTGGTTCTTCGTAAAGCTGATAATGGTTATGAAATCATTGCGGGAGAAAGGCGGTTTCGTGCTGCTACTCGTATTGGCTTGACAGCCGTTCCTTGTCTCGTTCGGCAGGCATCAGACAAAGAGATGGCGGAGATCGCTCTGATTGAAAATTTACAACGTGAAGATTTGCATTATTTTGAAGAGGCAGCAGGATATGAAAAACTTCTGACACAATTTGGTCTGACACAAGAGGTTTTAGCAAAAAGTGTTGGAAAAGACCAGTCAACGATCGCAAATAAATTGCGTTTGTTGAAACTGGCTCCTGAGGTTAGAAATTTTATTTTCCAGACCAACCTTACGGAGCGTCATTCACGAGCTTTGCTAAAAATAGACGAAGTATCTTCCCAAATGGATGTTTTGCAGATCGTTGCGGAGCATAAATTGAATGTTCGGGATACAGAGTCGTTGATAGAAGAAAGGCTGCAGTCGCAAAGTCCTGATCCAATTCCACCAAAACGTCGCATGATGCTGAAAGTCGTTAAAGATGTTCGCATATTTATCAACACGGTTGGAGAGTTGGTCAAACAGATGAAGAAGGCTGGACTTGATGTTCGTCTTACACAGACGCAGGATGAGGATACAGTGACACTCACGATGATTGTTCCGAAACGCCGTTAGCAATGATTTGTTGCTTGATGTATTTTTCTATGTCGAATTTTCGTCGTAATCCTGCAAAGTTCATATAACGTATTTTGCCAAAGATGAGCCGCTCACTCCAGGCCCTATCATGGACTCCTCCGATGCTCCATGCGATTCCGGCGTACCCATTTGGGTCTCGACCGTCCATACTATAGTGATCATTGAGGTATATTGCGTTTTTCTGCGCAATATTTGGCGTAATGGACCATTCCAATATTTTTTTAGCCCAGTACATTCGCATGTATCCATGCATGATGCCGGTTCTTGTTAATTGGCGCTGTGCTGCATTCCATGCATTGTCGTGCGTATTCCCTGATTCGAGTTGATCTAGTTGATATATGTATGGACGGGAGTCGTATTTATGTTTGTGAAGGGTTTCTTGCGCCCATGCTGGAAACCCTCTTATATTGTCGTAATTTTGATTGTAGTAACAAAAGTTGTCTGCGAGTTCACGACGAATAATGAGTTCTTCAAGAAAGGATTCTTGTGCGGATTTCAGCGTATGGGAGGATAATACTTCAAGTGCTACCCGTTGTGCGGATATCTGACCAAAATGTAAGTAGGGTGACAAGCCAGACTGAGCTGATAATGTCGGGTCGTTGCGTCTTTGATTATAGTGTTCTAAATGAGATTGGATAAAATTATTCAGTTTCTTATTTCCTTCGGTTGTTCCGGCAGGGTTTTTCAATGAGTGCTGATCTTTTAGTTCACCAGTGATTTTTTTATATATTTCATCCCAATTTATTTTTGGCAAGATATCTGAAGAAGCCTTTTCTTGAAGTGATAGAGTTGGGAAGGACTCAAGATAGTATGGGAGTTGCTGATTGATTTTTTTTCGCAACGTATAGGCTCCATATTCTTGTTTGGTTGATGCAACCCAACAGGGAATGATGTTATGCGTATCAACTTCATAGAATGGAATGGTAATTTGTCGCATCACGGCTAGTATTTGTATTTGTTTATGACGGAGAGGATTGAAGTCTGTAACTAATAGGCTTGCGCGTATTTCTTTTATAAAAATCGGCAGTTCGATAGATGGTTCGCCAATTAGTATAACGAGTGGAATGTTTTTTGCTGATAAATGAGTATTCGTTTCGTGTAAGCCATCAATCATAAATTTTTTTATTTTACTTGTTGCTTCCAGATTATTCTGTTCCAGATGAAAGACTACCAATAGATGCTTTCCTCGTTGTTTTGCATTTTCTTGTGCAAAAAGGAGTGCCCAGTTGTCGAAACATCTCTGGTCGCGACTCATCCAATAAACTACCGGTCCATCGAGATTTTCTCCTGTTTTTATTAATCGTGCTCTTTTTTCTATCATTGAAGTCACATCCTAAAAAATTATTGGTATTCTTGATATACGACAGGTATTGTTTGACGAAATAGTGTTTTGCGCTGTTGAATGTTATAGGGGTTTATTGTTAATATTATAGTAATGTCTGAAATTATGAGGTGACGTTTTGGTAAGAGTGATAGCGGTTGCCAATCAAAAGGGTGGTGTCGGTAAGACGACAACTGCCGTAAACTTGTCTGCGTGTTTGGCACAATTGGGCAGTCGAGTGTTATTGGTTGATGTTGATCCCCAGGGAAATTCGACAAGCGGGCTGGGTATCGATAAGTCTTCTGTAAAGCGATGTATTTATGATTGTCTTGTGAACGACATCCCTGCTGAGGAAGTGCTTGTTAGGACACGAGTGGAGAATCTTTCTTTGCTTCCTGCGACAATTCAACTTGCTGGTGCGGAAGTCGAGCTGGTTTCTGTATTGGCTCGTGAAAATATGCTAAAACGCGCATTGGAAAAAATAAAGTATAAGTATGATTTCGTTGTTATGGATTGTCCTCCTTCTTTGGGATTATTGACCATTAATGCTTTAACCGCTGCTTCCTCCGTTTTAGTCCCCATTCAATGCGAGTTTTATGCTTTGGAAGGATTATCTCAATTGATGAAGACTGTCGGTTTGGTGCAAAAAAATCTTAATCCGTCCTTGCAGCTTGAAGGTGTTGTATTAACCATGTTTGATGCGCGGACCAATTTATCAATTCAAGTTGTTGATGAAGTGAAAAACCATTTCCGCAACAAAGTCTACCATACTATCATTCCTCGTAATGTTCGATTAAGTGAGGCTCCGAGCCACGGACAACCAATTATTCAGTATGACCCGAAATCAAGAGGTTCAGAGGTATATCTGGATCTTGCCAGGGAGGTGCTTGGTGATGAATAAACGTGGTTTGGGAAGAGGGCTTGACGCTTTGTTGCCTGGGAATGGTATTCAAAGCAACGGGGAGGATAACTATGAAATACCTGTTCGTGAAATATCGCCAAATCGATTTCAACCTCGGAAGGATTTTGACCCGGAACGTCTAGCCGAACTTGTTGAATCGGTAAAGTTATATGGTGTCTTACAACCTGTAGTTGTTCGTCGTCTTGATTCTGGGTATGAATTGGTTGCGGGGGAACGCCGTTGGCGTGCTTCGCAAATTGCAGGCCTATTGAACATTCCTGCTGTTGTTCGTAATTATAGCGATACGGAAATGACTGCGGTGGCTTTGGTTGAGAATTTACAGCGTGAAAACCTAAACCCGATTGAAGAAGCGCATGCGTATCGTCGTTTGATTGACGAGTTTGGTTTTACTCAGGAGGATGTTTCTCAAAAAGTCGGAAAAAGTCGACCCTTTATTGCCAATGCTGTTCGTCTTTTGAATCTGCCTCCCGCAATTCAGGAATATGTTTCACGTGGAACAATGTCTCCTGGTCAGGCTAGACCGCTCTTGGTTTTGGAAACTGCTGAAATGCAGGTCGAGGCTGCTACGGAGATAGTCACAAATTCGTTGACGGCACGAGAAGCGGAAGAGTTGTCGCGTAAAATGAGCCGGCGAAATCTTGCGAAACCGAAGAAGAAAAATAATAGTCAAGATGTGGATGAACAGAATCTGGAAGAGCGATTGGGAGAGGTGCTTGCGACAAAAGTGAGGATTCGATCGCAAGGCGCAGAACGAGGTTTGATTGAAATAGAGTATTATTCAGCAGAAGAACTTCTGCGGATCGTGGAAAAAATTGATGGGGCACCTGAATCTGAACAGGATGGACGTAGTCGGCGCAGAAGCTCGGTGCTTTCTGTATAAATGAAAAGAGGTTGATGATGCGGGAGGAGCGGGATTCCCTCGGAGAAATGGTGCTGGCGGATGAGGCGTACTTTGGAATTGGTACGGCGCGACTTGCTATGGCGCTGCCGGCAATTGGTCCGAGTTTTCCAATGGAAATCGTCGAAGGAATCGTGCAGATTCGCGCAGCACAAGCGGTTGATTTTGGGCGCAGCGGGATATGGGCGGAATCAATTGGATTTGCGGTACAGAAGGCCGCGCGTCGAATCCTTGAGAAGCGGTTTCCCCTGGCGCCTCAAGTGCAGATCTGTCCGCTGCATGGGGGCGGCGCACGCGGTATTGTTGCAAATATCGATGAAGTGCTGGCAAATCTGGCGCTTGAAGAAATGGGCGCTCCAAAAGGAGAATATCATCTTGTCGCTCCTGTGATTCGCAATGATTTTGGGCTCGATAGTGTCGCAACATATATGGCGGCTGTGCATATTGCGTTGCTTTACGAACTAAAGCGGATCGAAGAGGGGATTTCTGCAGTGGAGCAGCTGCTGCGAGATAAAGAGCAACTATGGCAGCACAACAGATTTTTGATGCGAATGAATTTTCGAGACATAGCGATTTTGAAACTGGGAGATATTTTTGGACAATATGCTGAAGGTCTCCTGCGAAGCCGACAACAGCTTGACTGGCTGAAATCTCGGTTGCTGCCATGCTGGCAAGGTCGTGTGGAAGCATTGTTACCCCTTCGGGAAATTACCTGTTTGGAATTGATGGTGTGTCAAAAAAAGATCGACTTTCCATTGAATATAGATCTATATGCCTGTGTTTCAGCTCAATTGAAAGCTTTGGCTATCCATGTGTTGCAGTTTTGCAACTCAATGCGGGAACTATTGGGAGGCTCCGGCCAATTGGAGTGTGACAGATTGCGCGCAGGGCAGCCCTTGAATCCGACTGAACTGGAATTGCTGGTGCCGGATACTGTCAATCAGGCAGTATTTTCGATTATTGGATGTGAGGCTGCCATAACAGCGGCTTTAGGTGCTGGTCCGGCGGGTGGGGCGGCGGCAATGTCGTTTTTTACGACGCAACTGATGAATAGTGCCCAAATGACAACATATTGTCTTGCTGCTTTGCAAGAGCATTTCCTCTGCAAACTCACCCATTGCGAAGATGTCAGCAATAAATTGCTGGAAAACACACCGTTGCAAGCGGAGCGCTTGATCCCCATATTGGGCTACGATCGGGCAGTTCAAGTCGCGCGCATAGCTACACTGACAGAAAAACCAGTGTGGACGGTAGTGGTGAAAATGAAGCTAATGACGGCAGAGCAAGCTAACGATTTGTTTGCTGTTACAATCGACATAACGACCGAAAATATTGCGGCAGAAAACGATTCTTAATATAAAAAAATGCTGAAAATGCCTTTTATAGTTGAACTAAAAGAGAATTGGACAAATATGTTAATTGGTTTTGGTGTAGAATATAGTGCGGTTTCGATTGCGAAACTTGGAAAGGTGGTACTATGGAGACGTCGGCAATAATAAAACCGTTATCGGGAATGGAACTGACGCACCTGACATATGGCGTGATTGTTGTAGCGGTCTTTTTTGGATTCTCTTCCTTGTATCTTGCAATAAAGCTGCATCGGTTAGATGTGCTTTACAAGAAAATGATGCGCGGAGTGGCCGGCGAGTCAATGGAAGAAATGATGCTGGCAAGAATCCAGGATATTGAAACCCTAAAGCATAAAGTGTCAGATCTTTCGGTTGAATGTGGGCGACTGGAAATGGATGCCCGAAAGCATGTGCAACAAGTTGGCGTTGTTCGATTCAATGCGTTTGATAATACCGGGAGCGATTTGAGCTTTGCAGTGGCGATGCTTGATGCCGCAAATACCGGCTTTGTCTTATCCGGGATTTACGGAAGGGAAGAGTCGCGTGTTTATGCAAAACCTTTAGTCAAAGGAGAATCTACCTATATGCTGACAAAAGAAGAAAAACAGGCGGTTGACAAAGCGAAGCAAAAATAATTGGCTTGACGGCAGGAGTTTTGTTATATGTGGCGAAACTTATTGCTTACCACCTTATTTGAAAAAGTGACATCATCGGAGGAGGTCATAGATTGCAGTATCAATATCATCAAAAGAAACAACCGGATAAGAGAAGTTATACATTGATGATTGTCCCTCATAGGGGCAATAAGGTATATCGGTTTCAGCTTCCTATTCAATGGGTTAAAGGCTGCCTAGCAGTGGCCGGCGCTGCAGCTGTTTTTGCGGTGGCTGGATTGGCGCATTATCAGTATACGGTTCATAAAGCACAGGCGGAATTGGATGAATTGCAAAAATTGCGTACTGTGAATGTCGCACAGGCGACGCAGCTGAACCAATTGGCAAAGAATACTGCCGTGCTACAGGAAGAAATGAATAAGCTCAATCAATTGGATGCGGAAGTCCGTAGATTGCTGAATAAAGAAGAACTGCCAGGCACTTCGCGCTCAGGGATAACTCGTCCCAATGCTGCTCGAGGGGGTGAAGGCGGTCCTGTGGTAGTTCCCCGGGCAGATGAGTTGAATAATTTAGTGAAAGAACTTCAAGCAGGGGTCAAGGCAAGAGGAGAAAGCTTATCCAGTCTACGTGAAGGCCTTATTGAACGCAATGCGCGTGCGGCCGCGACTCCTTCCATTTGGCCGACCGATGGTACTGTGACTTCAAGATTTGGTTGGCGCTGGGGGGGCAGTGATTGGCATCCGGGCATTGATATTGCTGCAGATAGCGGGACTCCAATTTATGCTACAGCCGATGGTGTTGTGACAGCTAGCGGCTGGAACGGAGGATATGGTCGACAGGTTGCGGTGGACCATGGCTATGGTATCACAACCTCCTATGCGCATAACTCGGAAAATGTCGTAAGCGTGGGACAAAGGGTAAAAAAAGGACAACTCGTTGCCTATATGGGAAGTTCGGGTTTCAGCACAGGCCCGCATGTGCATTATGAAGTTAGGGTGAATGGCACGGCAGTTAACCCGGCCAGCTTTTTATAATACACTACTCGTTCTTCAGACGGAATAGGAGATGAAATATGTTCGGCAGCAAAAAAACTGCGGAATTTTCCGCCCAGGTGGAAACGATTCTCGGCCAGAATACCTCTTTCAAAGGGAGCTTAACTTCAAGCGGTGCCTTGCGTATTGACGGACAGTTTGAAGGAGAAGTGCTCACAACTGCAGATTTGATCGTGGGGGAGGCGGCCCGCGTCACAGCCCAGGTTGGAGCAAAAAATGCTGTTGTTGCAGGAACCGTGACGGGAGATATGGATATCAGCGAAAAACTGGAACTTTTGCCCACTGCAAAATTGGTGGGGGACTTGAAAGTCGGGTCTTTAATTATTGGTGAAGGCGCAGTTTTCAAAGGGAAATGTGAAATGAGACAAGATACTGAAGAATAGAAAAGGTTCGCGTGTTACAATCGCACGGTAATCAGCTAAATGTGGCTGAATACCGTGCCTTTTTAATATTTAAAAAAGAGGAATTGGCGCTTTTTTGCCAAACCATTCCTTATAAGAATTCTATGAATTAAACAGAAAGCGAGAAAGAAATGGAAAAGAACGAAATTCTACGAAACATTCCGGCAATCGACCAATTGAGCATATTTGCGGCGAAGAAAGCAGAATTTGCTGGCCTTTCTCATCCCGCACTCGTCGATGTTCTGCAACGAGCTGTCCATGATGTGCGTACAAACATAATTAAGAATAATGTCGAGACACTACGGGATGAGAAAGGATTGCGTGAAGAAATTCTTGCGAGGGCAATGGTGGAGAGCAAGAAACTTCTTCAACCCAAGTTGCGTAAGGTGGTCAATGCTACAGGAATTGTCTTGCATACCAATCTGGGGAGGGCGCCATTGGGAGAAAGAGCGCGCAGGCAAGTCAACATGGTGATGGAAGGATACAGTACACTTGAGTATGATCTTGATACTGGGAAACGTGGCGACAGATACCAGCACGTTTCCCAGCGGATCGCTGCAGCGTGCGGGGCCGAGGCGGCTCTGGTTGTCAATAACAATGCTGCCGCTGTTATGTTGGTTCTTGCCGCTTTTGCACGAGGAAGGGAGGTAATCGTCAGCAGAGGAGAACTGGTTGAAATAGGCGGTTCATTCAGAATTCCTGACGTGATGAAACAGAGCGGCACAACATTGGTCGAAGTGGGCTCAACGAATAAAACTCATTTAGAGGATTATGCCGGTGCCATTACTATGAATACCGCTGCAATACTAAAGGTACATACAAGCAATTATCGTATAGTCGGTTTTACGAGTGAACCTTCCATGGAAGCACTTTGTGAGCTTGCGCAAAGCAAAGGAGTCATGGCGATAAATGACCTGGGCAGCGGTACTATCACTCCATTCCGTAGAAATGGATACAGCGAGCCTTCTGTAGGCGAATGCATATCGGCGGGCTTTGATTTGGTGACTTTTAGCGGGGATAAGCTTCTGGGAGCAGGGCAGGCGGGAATAATCGCAGGGAAAAAGCAGTATGTTGAAATGCTGAGGAAGGAACCACTGCTGAGAGCTTTGCGAATAGATAAACTATCTCTTGCAGCATTGGAGGGAACGTTGATCGACTATGCAACAGGGAACGCGAATCAGTCCATTCCCTCCTGGACAATGCTGAACATGCCACAGGATGAGCTGAAAAGAAAAGCAGAAAGTCTGGCGAAAAGACTCACTTTTTTGAGTGAGAATGGATGGCATATCCGAGTTGTGACGACGCAATCGCTGGCTGGCGGAGGGTCTTTGCCGGCGGTGGAGCTGCCGGGGTATGGGGTGGAAATAATTCCAGCGGGTATTTCTGCGACAAAAGCGGAAGAATCTTTACGCAAGGGTGAGATGCCAGTAATTGGCCTAATTCGCGACAATGCCCTGCTGTTGGATGTGCGATGCATGCTTTTCGGCGATGAAGAGTTGGTTTGTAAGAAATTAATAGACTTGGCGCAGGAGACGCAAGCATGAAACATTTGATCGTCGGTACTGCAGGGCATGTTGACCATGGAAAGACAGCGCTCATCAAATATCTAACAGGCACAGACACGGACCGTCTCAAGGAAGAAAAAAAACGTGGGATTTCCATTGATATCGGTTTTGCAGTTCTCCGATGCAACGAGGACCTTGTTCTTGGGATTGTTGATGTTCCGGGGCATGAAAGATTTTTAAAAAATATGTTGGCGGGTACTGGTGGTATCGACATGGCACTATTGGTTGTCGCAGCGGACGAAGGGATAATGCCGCAAACTCGGGAACATTTTGAGATGTTACAGTGCTTTGGTATAAAAAATGGAATCGTTGTAATCAGCAAAATTGACAAAGTGGATTCCGAATGGCTCAACTTAATAGAAGAAGAGGTGCGATGCTATCTGGCGGGCTCATTTTTGTCCAATGCTCCGTTATGCAAAGTATCTTCTGTTTCCGGTGTGGGGATGGCAGAACTAAAAAAGGTATTGGTGACAGAAGCACAAAAAATGCTGGAACGGGATACAAAAGCTCCCTTTCGGCTTTGGATCGATCGAGCATTCAACCTTCGAGGGCACGGACTTATCGTGACAGGCTCTGTGCTGAGCGGTTCCGTAAAAGCAGGAGACATTGTCGCGATTCATCCGGCAGGCAATTCGGTAAAAATCCGAGGAATTGAAACACATAACCAAGATGTACCAAACGTAGGCGCCGGGCAACGGGCATCATTAAAACTCAGCGGAATCGCTCTTGCTGAAGCGGAAAGGGGTATGGTGCTGAGTTCCTTGGGATATGGACAGAAAAGCCAGGCGTGGGAGGCTGTTGTTTCATGGAGAAATCGTTTTCCTTCGGGGACTCGCGTGCGGTTTCATATTGGAACAGGTGAATTTATTGGGCGATTGGCGTATACAGATATGGAAGAAAAGGCAGAAACCATTGTTCGTATATATCTGGAAGAACCCATTGTGGCTGGCCTGGGTGATCAGGGACTATTACGGAGATATTCGCCACAAAATCTAATTGGTGGAGTTACCCTGCTTAGGCCGATGGAACGTGGTGTACATAAGAAAGAGGGGCTTGCGCGGTTGTCGCAGGATTTAAAAAAACTGGACCAGGAAGAAGTGATGTATGACTTGCTGAGCCTATCTAAAAAACCCCTTTCCACAAATGAGTGGGTGCTTAGAGCAGGATACCGGAATGCATCAGGTCTTTTTCTGGCCATTGCAAAGCTTCATGAAGACGGCAAGGTGAAACAAGCAGGCAATTATTTCATTACTGTGGATCAATACTCTCAATGGCAAAAGGAAGCAGAAGAATGTTTGTCCGCGCATCACAAGCAAAAACCGTCTGAACCTGGCATTTCCCGGGAAATTTTGAGACAAAAAATGCATATAGCAGAGGACGTTGCTGACTGGTTCTTTCAGGATGCTGTTGAAAAAGGGTTGATAAAAGTACAGGGAGAATTCGTTGCGCTGCCAGCACATGCTGTGCGGCATGGCGATCAAAGAAGCCAACTTGAGGCGCAGTTCGAAAAAATTATGCCAGTTCAGGAACTCTTTGACGTCACACCAGAATGGATTTCCGAAAAATTGCAAAGGCCAATGTCGGAAATCAAACCGCTATTTGATAACATGGTTCGAGAAAAAATATTGATTCGTGTTTCAGGAGTACACGTATACAGAAAAACAATTCAATACATTGGGTCGGTCATTCACCATCATTTCCAAACACATGAGACTCTTTCCGTAGGCGAATTGAGAGACTTACTCCATACTTCGAGACGACTCGTCCTACCAGTCCTTGAATATTTTGATGCGCATAAAAATACAGTACGAAAAGAAGATGTTAGAGTTCCTGGCCCGAATATTACGAATTTGTCAGAATTGGATGTATTTAAATATACGTATTGACAGCATAAGAAACCGTTCATATAATTTACCTTAACACAATAGGTGTGCAGCAAAAGAACAAACGTGTTAAGGGAGTGTGCCTAGGGTTCCGCGCGAAGAAGCGGTCTGGACCGAGCGGCACTAACGCGCGAGCGTACACCGCGAGGATAAAAGCCTCTGCGGAAGGTCCCCGGCAAAACCGGCCTTCCGCAGAGGCTTTCTATTTTTGCAATGAGTAATACAGGAAAGGTGGAATTTTCGTATGTGCAGAATCGGCGCAATAAAGAGTGTTAACCCAGTGCATGCATCGAAAGCCTTGTCACTGATGTTGCCTCAACAGGAGGGGCATGATAATTCCGGCTTTGCAATGGTTATGCAGGATCTGGAGGGTGTTTTCAGTCAGTACAAGGACAAGCCGTTGCTGTCTTTGGCCTGTACGCAGAAAGGCGCAAAACTGGTTCAAGACTATATGGATAAAAGCGGTTTCCGGCATTTGCACGAATGGCAACCCAAAATATCCAACAAACCTGGATTGGATATTAAAGCCATGCCCTACTATATTTTCAGTGTCTATGATTATCCCGATTATTTGACAAATGCCAGCAGGGAAAGTAAAGATGAGTTGCTTCTTAATACAAGGCTCGCATTGAGGGCCTTGCTGGAGAAAGATGACAACGGCTATGTATTCTCATTTTGGCCAGATGTACTTACTTTGAAAGAAATTGGAGATCCTCGCGATATTGCCACATATTTCGGGCTATGGGAAGATCGAGGGGAACTTGTGGGGCGTAATGTAGTAGTACAATGCCGGCAAAATACGAATTATGAAATTGTTCGGTATGCCGCACATCCGTTCTTTTTGCAAGGATATACTCTCTGTGCAAACGGAGAGAACACATTCTATACAAAAAACAAAGAGTACCAAAAATCGTTGCACCGAGGCTATATAGGATTTGAATCGGATTCGCAAAATTTCCTCTATACTTTGCATTATGTGTTGCATGAGTTGAAATGGCCAATAAAATATTATAAACATGTTATTACCCCGCTGCCTTTCGATGAGGTGGAACAAAGGCCTGACCGTAATGAACTGCGTGCCATTCGCCAGACATTGGGGCACTTGGAAATCAACGGACCTAACACCGTAATCGCCATGTTGCCGGACGGCAGCATCATGACCTGCTGCGATTCAAAAAAATTACGTCCTGTCGTTGTGGGTGGAACAAAGGAAATAATGGCGATTTCATCAGAAGTATGCGGATTGAACGTCATATTGCCGGATCGTGACGAAAGTGCCGACATTTATCCGAATGAACGTGAGATCGTAATGATTACACCCGGTATGGAGGTGCAGCGATGGAAACAGTAAGAACACAGGATATAACTTTTAATGATTTGCCCTGGAAAATCAGTTATTCGCCGGAACGCTGCACTATGTGCGGCAGTTGTGTCTCGGCCTGTACATTCAATGCAATCGAAGGGCGGATCGAGCGCCGGTCCATTACTGTTTCTACAGGACATCAGCCAGAACCGACGCAAAGACATACGGCGGTACCTGTGATTCGTCAGAAAAATGCACTTGCAAATGCCTGCGTAGGTTGCGGCATGTGTGAAAAAGTATGTCCGAACAACGCCATTCGTCCGGTGCGCAACGAAGATTCCCGTTTCAGTGTGGTGGCACGTGCCGGCGGGAGTCCGATAAAGCGTGGTGGTCGTACAAACCTTAACTCCGAACGTGTATTGGATAAGATTATTGTTGGGCGCATTTCGCAGATGACTGACCCTTCGCTGGATTCCGAGCGACATACATTTGATGTGCTTGCCCCATTCGGTCGCGTATTGTTGCCGCACGAACTCCCGTTTACATCTCAAGACGGCGAGCTTCATATGAAAGGGTGGGTACCGCCGGTACACTGGATTTATCCGCTGATTTTCAGCGATATGTCAATTGGTGCATTGTCGACTCGCGCGTGGGAAGCATTGGCCATGGCCACGGCATATCTGAATGAAAAACATAAGATGCCCGTGCGCATGAGTTCTGGGGAAG
>CAZXCC010000006.1:0-10017 GCA_964638945.1 uncultured Veillonellaceae bacterium
GCCATCTGAAGGGTCATCCCTCTGGTCGATCCATCATCAGCCGCTGCCCGAAAAGCTTCCGGTTGTGCAAAAGAAGACGCAAGTTCTTTTAATGCCGCAGCTGATTGCTGACGTTCCGCAGAACTCAAATGCACCCACGGGGATAAATCGGCTGCCTTGGCGCAAACCCAAAACTCAATTAGTTCCGGTGTTTTTGTTTGTTCCGACAGGTCTCTCAACCATTTTGGCGCTGAACGAGCCAAAGTATCGTAAACATTGGCAGCGGCCTTACTCTGCTCGCGAGCGGGAATGATTTTTTCCATCTCGGAAACCACAGCTGGCAGAGCATTCAACAAATTGATCTTATCCTCACTGGATGCACCTATGGAGGAAAGAATCATTTCAAATTGACCGGCACGAGATAGAACTACCGAGCGAAAAGCCCCAACGTTCTTACCCAGAGTATCGCTTCCTGCACCGGCAGAAAGATTATGCAACAAATTCTGCAAGGCTTCCTTATCGCCTTGCGGCATCATTTTCGTCAACAATGAAGCAGGAGCGGGAGATGTCCGAACGAGATCATCCGTCACTTCTGTCATAACCGGTTCTTGGCCAAGTTCATTCACAACTGCTAAAACCCGAAGCAATTCAGGCTTTCCAGCCGATTCGGCAAGTTTTACAATCTGCGGATCAAGCTGTTTCTCCAAAGCTGCCAATATCACCGTTGGTTCCGCTGACTCCGTCAGATTCCCTATTACTACATCTGCAACTGTAATCCAGCGGCTTAGTTCTTCCCCGATGGTACCCGCTGCAACCGCTTTCGTGACTAGCGCATTCAAAGCGGCAGCAGGAGTTTGGGTTGTGCCCGGAGTACGATTTGCAGAACGGATGTCGCCAAGAAACTGATCGATTGCTGCATCAACAGTCGCCTGAAGTTTTTGCGCAGATGAAGCTATAGGATTTTTTGCCCCTTCACCGGCAAAAATGAGACGTGTCGCATTTTCAGTTTTTTTTCCAGGAGACATATCCGATGCAAGATCCTTTTCTGTTTTACCGGCATTATTCTGCTCAGCAGTTGAATCAAACACCACAGAAAGCGCAGGCACTCTGTCTACAAATTCCAATTCAGACGCTACCTGACGCAAGGTATCTACGGTAGCGCGACTGTCACGCACCAATGCAGATATGCCCTGTTGAATACTTGGCTTGCTCCCCCCGACAGGATTGGATTCCTGCTCCGGTCGCAATGCATTGGAGACAAATTCTTTAACATTTTCCGGCAGGTTTTCTATCAGTTGCTGGCGTCTTGCAACCACACGGCTGAAAGCCTGCAATAAATCAGGAAACACAAAATCAGCACTCAGGGTCTGTTCGCCCAAAAGTGCACTTGTCTGCAACGCAACTGAACCTGCTGCATCTGTCTTCCCCTTGGCAGTCCCGTCTGTTTTCAGCAGGGCTTCCCTCATGACCTCATCAATCTTCACAAGCCGGCGACCTCCAGGATTTGATCGGGGCAAAACTCCGTCTGTGAATTCTACAGGGACCATACTGTTCAATCGCCGCCAGATGCTCGGAGGTACCATACCCTTTGTGGCGGCAAAAACCATACTGGGGAAACTCCACATCAAATTCGGTCATGATGCGGTCCCTCACTACTTTTGCGATGATTGACGCTGCAGCGATGCTGGCGCTTAATGCATCTCCATGTATGATCGGCACGCAAGGTACACTCAGGTCTTGCAGCGGCATGGCATCTGAAAGCACCAGATCATAAGGCATTTTCAGTCCACCAAGGGCCTGTATCATGGCCACTCTTGATGCAGCATAAATATTCAGCCGATCGATTTCCGCTTCATCCACCCGGCTCCAGGCAACCGCCAACGCTTTCGTCATGATTTCAGCAAAAAGCGCTTCACGGCGTCGGGGCATCAATTTTTTGGAATCATTCAGATATGGGATATCCAGTCCGACCGGCAGTATTACAGCTGCTGCCACAACCGGACCTGCCAGCGGGCCCCTTCCTGCTTCGTCTGTTCCGGCAATCATATGGTAACCCTGGGTTCCCCAGTAATGTTCATATGCATGCAAGCCGAAGCTCATTGACAATTCCGTATCCGGAAAAAGTCCCGCTTGCCTATTTTTTTGCGTTGCCTGGTTCTTCAAAAGATATCGGCCCCAGTCTGCCCTGGCGAAAATCAGCAAGCATCATACGCGCCATGTTCTGAACCTGGACTGCGCCTTCTTTCCCAAGCAGGCCCTGCGCTCGAGCCGCTGCCTCCAAAAGATCTTCTACCGCCGGTTTTCCTTCCGGTCGCACCTTTAGGTATCGGTCGTCAAATTTTCCCGGATATCTGGTTTCCAGTTGATATATCAGTTCAATCGCTGCTTCATCGACATCAAAAATAGTATCTTTCAAAGCACCGCAGATTCCTAAAAGCAATGCACTGCGCTGATCAGGCAGACTGGGAGGCAATATCCCCGGAGTATCAAGCAAATCGAGTTCGGCGGCAACCCTTATCCATTGGCGTCCCCGGGTAACACCCGGTTTGTCTCCCGTCTTTGCCGAGGAAGTTTTTGCAAAACGGTTCACCAAAGAAGACTTGCCAACATTAGGAATACCAATAATCATGACCCGGACCGGACGGGGGCGCAGGCCTTTCTTTACAAGTTTTTCAATCGCAGGCGCACCCGCTTGTTTTGCCTTTTGCAGCAACAGTCGAAGCCCATTTCCTGTCACGGCATTGATCAAGGCCGCTGGTCGTCCGGACGACTCAAAATGACGCACCCAAGCTTCGTTTACCGACGGATCTGCCAAGTCAGCCTTATTTAGTGCTATGACTGTGGGCTTTGTCCCGATAAGTTCCGCCAGTACCAAGTTGGAACTGCTGCGCGGCAATCGCGCATCCAGAACTTCAATCACAACATCAACCAGTTTGAGATCTTCCCCGACGATGCGTTTTGCTTTGGCCATATGGCCAGGATACCATTGAATGGTTTTACTCATGCACTCACACTATGGAAGTGTCTTGAATTCTGACGGGGGCCAGAATACCAAGATCGCTTTGCCTTTGACCATTTCGTTTGGAACAAAGCCCACTGCCCGTGAGCGGCTGTCCTCAGAATTATTTCTGTTGTCGCCCATAACAAACAAGTGCCCTTCAGGCACTTTCGTTGCTGGGAAACTGCCTCGGGTCATTTCCAGAATATATGGTTCTTTGAGTAATTCTCCATTTCGGTATACTTGTCCTTCACGCACTTCCATCGTATCACCGGGAACACCGATCACCCGTTTGATAAAATCACGGCTTGGGTCACGTGGATAACGAAACACCAAAATCTCGCCACGCAGCGGAGTTCTGAAATAATAAATGAACTTGTTTACAACCAACCGCTCGCTATGAACCAATGTTGGACGCATGGAAGGTCCTTCGACCAGATAAAGTTCCACAATAAAGTAGCGAATAAACAGGGCAAGGGCTACTGCGATAGCAATAGAGACAACCCAGTCCTTGATTTCTTCGCTCCAGTTTATTTTTGACAAACACATGACCTCCCTGCAAATGCAGAAAAAGGGACTGCTTGCAGTCCCTTTCACCATCGTTTTCTACTACCGTTTTTCTTTAATCCGGGCTGCTTTGCCGGTTAATTTCCGCAGATAATAGAGTTTCGCTCTGCGCACAATGCCGCGCCGTATCACTTCGATTTTTTCCACACGCGGCGAATGGACAGGAAAAGTACGTTCCACGCCGATACCGTATGAAATGCGTCGTACCGTGAAAGTTTCACGGGCGCTTCCACCGCTGCGAGCTATGACGAGACCTTCAAATGCCTGCAATCTTTCGCGTGTTCCTTCCACGACTTTCACCTGCACCCTGACAGAGTCACCAGGCCGAAAGTCCGGAATATCACTCCGTAGCTGTTCTTGCTCGAGAACTTTGATAATATCCATATAAGCTCCTCCTTCTTCGGATGTTCTTGCCGATCCAGACCGCGCAGAGGACCACCCTGTATAAACAAAAGAATTATATCATAGGAAACAGGTAAAACACAAGTCAAGCAGTTAGTTCTGTGAATCTTTTTTCAACGTGGCCAGGAAGCGCCTGTCTGCCTCTGTCAATTCAGCGGTCTGCAAAAGATCTGGCCGGATTTCCCAAGTGCGCCGGAGCGACTCCTGTCGTCGCCAGCGTGCTATATCTGCGTGATTGCCGGATAACAGCACAGGCGGTACTTCCCATTCCCGAAACAGGCTGGGACGGGTATACTGAGGATATTCCAAAACGCCAGATGAAAACGAATCAAGGGATGCCGCATCATCTGCACCCAAAACTCCTGGCAAAAGACGCACCACGGCATCCGTGACGATCATTGCAGGCAATTCACCGCCGGTGAGTACATAATCGCCCACAGATAGCGCTTCATCACAAAGGTGATCGCGAACACGCTCATCAACACCTTCGTAATGCCCGCACAGCAGCACCAGGCGTTCATAGGAACTCAGCCGTTCCGCATCCGCCTGACAAAATCTCGGCGCTACAGGACTCATGAGAACGATTCTGGTTTTTTGCCGCTCTGGTTGATCCAAGAGGCTTTCCACGCAGGCAAAGAACGGTTCCGGTTTCATAACCATACCGGACCCACCACCAAAAGGATAATCATCGACAATATGGTGCTTGTCTGTGGCAAAATCCCTCGGATTCACTACAGATATCGACACGCGACCGGCATTACAGGCGCGTCCGATAATACTGCACCCCAAAGGACCGGTAAACATTTCCGGAAACAACGACACTATATCGATATGCATGTTTCTACCAATATTCCGGAACAGTAACTGTCATCCGGCCATTCTCAATATCAATCAAATGGATCACTGACGCTATGGCAGGCAAGAGCAGTTCGCCCCCATCCAGAGTCTTCACGACGTATACATCGTTACTGCCGGTCTGCAGGACATCGGATACTGTTCCAAGTGTCGAACCGCTATTATCAACCACCGTCAACCCAATGACCTGATGAATATAGTATTGGCCAGGCGGCAATGGCATCAGCTCTTCTTCCGTCACATACAGTTCCTGATGTCTTAGCGGAGCCCAGACTTCCGGAGTATCCATACCGCGAAATTTCACAAGCACCACATCTTTGTTCATGCGGGCGGATTCCAGAACCAAACGGGTACCATCCGCCATAAGCAAAGATTCAGTCTGCTCAAAACGACGCGGAAAGTCCGTGAGAGGCAGTAATTTGACCTCTCCACGGACTCCATGAGGCGTCGATATTCTGGCAACAGCGATCAAATTATTTTTCACTGTGCCATCATCTCATTCCCTGATGGCCAGAATTTTGCCGTCTTCCAGCAAAATTTCACGGCTCATCAACTTTTGCAGGTCATCCCCAACTTGAACCGTCACCAATTGTTCCATCGTACCTTGTACTATTTCGGCACCGATCTCCAACTGGCTTGTCTCTTTCAGTTTATCCTGCAATTGTCCCTTGAGTTCCAGTCTTTTTTGTTTCTCGCCGTCAATCTGCTGCCGCAGAGCAGTCAGTCCCTGAACATCAGAACGAACTTGCTCAGTCATCAGTCTTTTGGCATGAAATTCGATTTGCTGAAGTTCCATATCGATTTTTGACATGGCTTCCTTAATCTCGGCATTCAACTGTTCTTTCAGGACATCCGTGACTTTGGATTTGATTGTCACCGGACATTTTAAAGTAATAGTACTCATTAGACGATATCCACCATAACTTTCCGGTTTTCGCGTGTGGCGGCCGCTTTTGCCATCGTACGGATAGCTTTCGCGATGCGCCCTTGCTTCCCGATCACTTTACCCATATCTTCCGGTGCAACCGTCACTTCATAGATGTATGTGTCTTTTTCGACGCGTTCCGTGACACAGACCTGATCAGGGTTTTTCACCAAGGATTTGGCCAATAGTTCGATCAATTCCTTCATCCGGATCAGCCCTCCTTTCGGGCCTGTTGTTTCGCTTCATCAATCTTCTTCATGGTCCCTGCCTGATGCAAAAGGGCTTTCACGGTGTCAGTCACCTGAGCACCTTTACCCATCCACTCCAGAGCCTTTTCCTCATCCATCTTCACAGTCGCCGGCGAAGTCGTCGGATCATAGTAACCGATGGATTCGATGAAACGGCCATCACGCGGTGAACGGGAATCCGCTACCACGATACGGAAAAATGGATCTTTTTTGCCACCCATGCGGCGCAAACGAATTTTTACTGCCATGCATTTCACCTCCTTTACTGAGTCAAAACGATATCTCAACAATACTTAGGCAAACTTCAACGCATAAACGGGAGTCTGAATCCCGACATTTTCTGGCCAGCTTTCTGCATTCCCTGCATACGTTTCATCATTTTTCGCGCTTCCAGAAATTGCTTTAACAGGCGATTTACATCCTGAACCCTTGTCCCGCTGCCGTCAGCAATACGTTTGCGCCGGCTGCCATTGATAATGGATGGATCACGGCGTTCTTTCTTTGTCATGGACTGAATGATCGCCTCAACCCGGTTCATATCCTTTTCATCGATCTTCATGTCAGATAGTTGCTTCATCTTGCTGCCCAGCCCCGGAATCATCCCCAGGATGGATTCGAATGATCCCATCTTGCGGATTGACTGCATCTGGCTCAAAAAATCATCCAGCGTAAATTCGTCTTTGCGCAACTTTTGCTGCATGTCCAGGGCTTTTTCATGATCAAACGTTTCCTGGGCCTTTTCGATCAGGCTCAGCATGTCGCCCATTCCGAGAATACGCGAGGCCATGCGGTCAGGATAAAAAGATTCCAGGTTTTCTGTTTTTTCTCCACTACCGACAAACTTGACCGGCCGACCTGTTACTGCACGGACGGAAAGTGCAGCACCGCCGCGTGCGTCGCCATCCATTTTGGTAAGAATGATGCCATCGATACCGACAGTATTATGGAAGTTTTCCGCAACATTCACGGCATCCTGGCCTGTCATCGCATCAACGACAAGTAAAATTTCATGCGGTTTGATCATTTTTTTGATATCAGTCAGTTCCGCCATCATCGCTTCATCGACATGCAGACGGCCGGCTGTATCAATAATGACGATGTCGCGCAACTGGGAAACAGCCATTTCTCTTACTGACTTCACTACTGCAAGGGGGCTCTTTTCCCCGTCCACAGCCCACACTGGAATATCCAGCTGTTTACCGAGTGTCTGCAGCTGCTGTACCGCAGCGGGCCGATATAAGTCCGCCGCCACCAACAAAGGCCTTTTTCCCTGTTTCGCAAAATGTCTGGCCAGTTTCGCCGCAGTCGTCGTCTTGCCGGAACCCTGAAGACCGACCATCATGATCACGGTCGGCGGCTCAGATGCCATGGCGATACCACGCTGCGTGCCGCCCATCATTTCAGTGAGTTCTTCATATACGATCTTAACGACCTGCTGGGCCGGGTTCAGGCTTTCGAGCACATCATGCCCAACTGCCCTAGCTTTTACGCGGGCAACAAAATCCTTAACCACTTTGAAGTTAACATCAGCTTCCAGCAGGGCCAATCTGATCTCACGCAAACATTCATTGACATCTGATTCAGATAAGCGACCACGGCCGCGCAAGTTTTTAAAAATACCTTGCAACTTGTCAGCCAAACCTGAAAATAACACTTGTCAGTACCCCATCTCTTATTTATGAATCCTGTTTATCACAGCCAACGCCTGCTGCAAAATCTCATTCGCAGGGTGCTCTTTCGCCATTGCTTCCATAATCAACTCATGCACTTGTTGCATTCTTTCCTTCTGTTCCTGTTCACGGTGCACTAGCTGAAGACAGTTTTCATACTGCAACATCGCTTCTTCGGTTCGTTTTAGTATATCGTTTACGGCTTGACGTGACACTCCAAGCTCAGATGCGATTTCACCCAGGGAAAGATCTTGCAGGTAATGCATCTCAATGCATTTGCATTGGCGTTCTGTCAACAAAGAGCCGTAGGAATCATACAGAAGACCCATACGTATCATCTTTTCAATCATGAAATGATTATAATTCAGTCACGCAAAGCTGTCAAGCTTTTTTCCTTTACACTTGTTCATGCTTCAAGATTCCAGTATTATAATACCCCCTTCCTGATGAATGAAGCATCAGAAAGGGGGTTCTTCGTGATTGTACTACCGGATCGTAACATCGAGCGGATTTCTGTCGACTAGACGCTGATATCGATGTTTCGGCACTCCCAGCATCAATGCCCCGGCGATTGCTTTTCCTTCAGGGATATCAAGAACTTCTATCAACGGTTGATGCTTTGCGAATAATGCCATCTCAAAAAAACCTGCCCAACAGCTTCCCAATCCCAACGATGGGGCATAGAGTTCCACATAGGTAAGTGCATAGCGTCCATTATCACGACTGATGGGGTTTCGCACATCTCCCAGCGCCATCACCAGATGGGGTGCATTGCGCAATACCACATCATACCCTGTATCCCTATAAATTTTCGCCATTCCTGCATACGGTTTCGCCCATGCGATATCTTGCTTTATCTGCTCTTCGAGCCAATCAATCACAAACGCAGTAATTTTTTTCAATACATCTGCATCACTAATTACAAGGTAGGAAGTCCCCTGGGAGTTTCCTCCCGTCGGTGCAAAACGGCCGATATTCAGTAATCGTCGCAAAAGTTCAGGTGATACTTTGTCCTTCGTGTACACCCGAATTGAGCGCCGGGTACGCAAAAACCGTTCAGCAGTTTCCGCATCCAATCCGGGAACCTGAGAAACATCCATTTGGTTTGCAAGTGGATTACGAGTATGGTCCATCGCGTCTTGCGGACAAACAGCCACGCAATGTCCGCAGCTTATACAGGCCTTGGCCCAGACCAGTTCCGGACCATCCGAGGTCAGACGGATGATCCTTGACGGGCAAACTTCGGCGCAAAATCCGCAATGGGTACACCTTTCGAGATTCACAGTAATCGCAACACCATTTGCCATCTTGCACACTCCTTATAATCATTCCAACAAACATTCAAAAACTTTGCATCCAAGTGTCTGCTATTTTTCACCGATAAGCGCATGCGCATAGGCCTTGGCATCAAAAGGGGCAAAATCATCTTTTTGCTCGCCCAAACCAATCCACTGAACCGGTACACCCAACTCATTTTTGATGGATATGGCAAACCCGCCTTTTGCCGTGCCTTCCAGTTTCGTCAAAATTACGCCGGTCAGTTCAGTCGATTCATTGAAGATCTTTGCCTGATGAATGGCATTCTGTCCAGTGACCGCATCAAGCACCAGCAGTGTTTCATGCGGCGCAGACGGCACTTCTCTTTGGATGATGCGACGTATTTTTTTCAGTTCTTCCATGAGGTTTGCCTTGGTATGCAAACGACCGGCTGTGTCGACAATCAACACATCACTTTTGCGGGCTTTTGCCGCTGATAGTGCATCGAAAACAACCGCTGCCGGATCCGACCCCTCTGCATGGCAAACGATGTCTGCACCGGTTCTTTGCGCCCAAAGGGTCAATTGTTCACCTGCAGCGGCGCGAAAAGTATCCGCTGCCGCCACGATTACCCTCTTGCCTTGCTGTGTGTAGTAATGTGCCAGCTTACCGATTGAGGTTGTTTTTCCTGACCCATTTACCCCGACTATCAGGATGACATGGGGTTTCGCGTCCCAATCAGGAACCTTTCCTGCATCATCGACCATCATATCGGCTATCTGCTCTTCCAGCAGAGGCAAAAGTTCACCCGGTTGTTGCAGGTTCCTCTCTTTCGCCGCTTTTCGAATCGTACCAATAAGTCGTCCGGCAACCTGTGCTCCCATGTCGGACAGTATCAATGTGGCTTCCAGTTCTTCATAAAAATCATCATCCAGCTCAGAAGAGCCTTTCATCAGAGATCCCAGTTTTTCTGCTAGAGAACGCCTACTTTTCTCCAATCCTTGTTTCAGTGAATCAAGTAGCCCCACGCATCATTCGCCCCTCTTCCGTTTCTTTGCCGTCTTCTAAAAACTTCACCGATACAAGCCGCGATACTCCGGAATCTTCCATCGTCAC
>CAZXCC010000006.1:10117-27376 GCA_964638945.1 uncultured Veillonellaceae bacterium
GGCTGGACATAGATCTCCACTCCGGCTTCGAGCACGTTATCAGCTGGAGACAGTTCCAACATTGCGCTTCCACCGCCGAACAGCCGGACAAAAATATCGGAAAAATGCGCATTGATGGCAGAAAAGCCGGCTTCAAATTTCTCCGCCATGGTCCGGTCGATGTCCGCGATGATCTGCTTGAGGGATTCGGCTGCCGTTGAAAGATCCCCGGCCTGCGATGTCATAAAGTCAAAGCGGTCAGCAGCGCGTCTGTATTCCTCTACCGCTGCGGGGTTCACGGGACCGATTGACTGGATCTCCTGCTCGCACTGTCGCGCTTGCGCTTCAAGTTCAGCCGTAGAATAATCAAGCCTGTTTTTGTTTGCTTCATCCAACGAACTGTTGTACTGTACTTCAATCTGTTCCTGACAATACTTCAGTTCAAACTCAAATTTCGCATAATCCAACTGAACTGCATGCAAACTTTCTTCCAGTTCATGACTTCGCCTCTTCAAATCACGCAACGATTTATCTGATTTCTGCACGTCGGACAACACCCTCGTTTTTTCCGCGTACAGCTCATTTCGGAAAGTCCGGTACCGATCTGTTTTTTCAATTAAATCGTCTCTGTCCAGTGTCGCATTTTTCAATTCCTGTTCAGTATCCGTTTTTTGCCTGTAAACATTGGATAGTTCTGTCTCCATCACCTGCCACTGCTCTTCGATATTTTTTCTTTCTTCGCTTTGGCGGCTGTGATCCGCGATGGCATTTTCAAGTCGATGATGAAAATCATTCTGGCGAATGCGCAACTCAGTGACTTTTTTGTCCTGTTCATCACGATCGATTTGCGCCTGGTTCAATTCACTCTGCCATGCTTCAATATTGGTTTTATTCTCAGTCTCTTTTTCTTTCAGGGATTCAACCTTTATACGGGAATCTGCGGCCACTTGCATTTGCAGCTTTATGCGGCTTTCGCACTGCGTGACTTCTTGTCTGCAAGTCGACAGCGAATTTTTCAACCGTTCTTCATCCTGTCTCCATCTGACCAAACCGCGCTCAATATCACTTTTCTGCAGTAATGCCTGGGACTGAGCCTGTTTTGCATCCTGTATCCTTTGGTCTGCAGCCGCCACCAATGCAGAAATCCGGTTGATATCTCCTGCAATTGTGCTTATCAACAGCTCAGCCTGCGCTATATCCTTATCCAGTTCCTCCAGCTCATTCTGCCGTGTCAGATATCCTTGTTCACGTTGCGTTGTCCGCCCGCCGGTCATGGCACCGCCTGGATTGATCAGCTCGCCGTCCAGTGTCACTATTCTGATCCGCTGCCCGCTGTTCCTGGCGATACGCATAGCAGCATCCAGATCCGTGGCGACAATGGTCCGCCCCAGCAGCATTTCTTTCAATACCTGGAACCTTGGCTCCGTTTCCACCAACGCAGCAGCCATTCCCAAAGCGCCGGCAGACAAGGCTGCCGCTGTTTCAAAGTCCCGGGCTCCCTGAGCGCGAATGGATTGCAGAGGCAAAAAGGTTGCCCGTCCCAGTTTTCCCTCTTTTAGAAAGTTGATTGCAGCTTTTGCCGTCTGTTCATCTTCTGTCACGATATTTTGCAGAGCGTTCCCGAGAGAAGTTTCAATCGCAGTAACATATTTTTCCGGAACTGAAAGCAATTGAGCCACTGCGCCCAAAATCCCGTTTTTCCATGGCTGAGTGCTTTTTAAAACACTGCGGCTGCCAAAGCTGAAACCTTCATATGCACTCTGCATGGAAGAAAGCACTTTGCGTTTGGACATACTTTCTTGGCGTCTGTTTGTCGCCAGTTTTTCATCCTGTTGGCGTTGGCGCAATTTTATTTCCAGTGCTTCTTTTTCTTTTCCAAGAAGTGCCTGCTCTTTGGCCAGGTCGTCCCATTCCTGCGCATGCGCCTGAAATTCGCGTTCCTTATCCTGACGCAACCCGCTTGCGTTGGCATATTCCTCAGACAGGGTCTCGGCTTCTCGCTCAAGTCTTTTCTGCTGCTGCGTGAGAGATTCAATTTCGCGTTCTGCCAGACGAAGGTTGTTGCGCTCATCCACAACAGCCTGCACATGCTCAAATACCATGTCACGAGCTTCAGCGATCTGTTGTTGCAACACCCAGATGGATTCGTTGCGGTCTTCCAGGTTCCGTGCCTCTGTTTCCATTTCCGCAGTAACCGCTGAGGCTTCTTCCTTGAGTGCATCTAGCTTTGTTTTGCACTCAGAGAGTGTACCGGCCAATAAATTCCGACGTTCGTCCAGCTTCGATATTTCACCGGACAATTGCTTCTGACGTTGCAAAATATGTTCCATACGCTCTTTTGCTACCTGAATCCGGCCGTCGGTTTTTTGCAGCGTGAGGCTCCCTGCCGCCAATACTCTGTCATAATACAGCAACTGCTCATCAGCATTGGCAAGTTCGGCTCCAAGCAATTCACGTTCGCTCTCTGTCAGTGACATTTGGGTGGCAGCAGCAATCGCCGCATCCAGGGCTTTCTTTTCTTCGACAGCCAACTGAACCAACCGCTGCTTTGCAGCATCATAGCGATTCACGAACAAAGTGGTCCTGCATTGGACAAAGTGCGAAAAAACCTTATTATAGCGGGTGGTTTTCTCCGCACTCTCCCGCAGGGGTTCAAGCTGTGACTCAATTTCAGCGATAATATCACGAACGCGGGTCAGGTTCTGTTCCGTATCCTCCATCTTGCGCACAGCATCCTTGCGTCGCTGCTTATAGCGCGCAATGCCGATGACTTCTTCAAACAGAAGCCTGCGTTCTTCCGGCTTGCTGTTCAGAATTTCATCAATCTTATTCTGTCCAATCACCGCCATAGATTCACGACCGAGCCCTGTACCTGCAAGCAATTCATGCAAATCCTTGAGTCGACAATGCGATTTATTGATGAAATATTCGCTTTCACCGGAACGGTACACACGGCGGGTTACCGTAACTTCACCAAAGTCGAGGGGCAAAAGGGCGTCATAGTTGTCAAACGTCAGCGATACTTCAGCAATTCCGAGAGGACGCCGAAGTGTCGTACCGGCAAAAATGACATCTTCCATTTTGGCGCCGCGCAGATTCCGTATGCTCTGTTCACCCAGAGCCCACCGTATCGCATCAGAAATATTACTTTTCCCACTGCCGTTCGGGCCGACAATGGCATTGATTCCCGGGCTGAACTCAAGTTCGGTCTTGTCGGCAAACGATTTGAACCCAAAGACCTCGAACTTTTTCAGAAGCAAACCATCACATCCAGTCCATAATCAGTCAGGTTAACATACTCTTCATTTATAAACGTAATCAGAAAAATTTTATCACGTGCGGGAAGGAATAACAAATAAAAAAGCCTGTCCGTCAAAACCCGGCGGACAGGTTCGCATCGCAGCATCGAAAATGCGGGTCAGCGGGGTTGAACGCTGAAGTGAATTGCAGTACGTTCCTGCCCATCAATTTCTATTTCAGCGAAGGAAGGGATTGTAACAAGATTGACACCACTGGGCGCCAAATATCCGCGGGCAATAGCAATCGCTTTCATGGCCTGATTGACCGCACCCGCTCCAACCGCCTGCATTTCTGCCGAACCCTGCTCACGAACTACCGCCGCCAACGCCCCTGCAACCGATTTTGGGTTTGAATGGGCGGATACTTTCAATACATCCACTTTGCAACCTCCCTGCTACCCAGATATTTGATTGATTTCTGTGTACTTACTTCTGCAAACTTTAGCGAAATCCTCTGAAGAAAATATTATTAGAAAACCCGGCTTACGCTGAGCCTCAGGCGACGGCGGAAGTAGTGGGTTTCTTATGTCTCAGAAAGTTAACCTTTCTGATAGACTAAAAAAATGCAGAACAGGTTCCCCTGCCTGCACTCATTTAACTTTTTCCAGGGCAATTTTTGCAGCCTGTTGTTCTGCCGCTTTTTTTGTTTTACCGGCTCCAGTGCCCATGGTCTGGCCTTCAACCTGCACCCTGACTTCAAATGACCTGTTATGAGCCGGCCCCGATTCATTCACAAGTTCATATACAATATCGCAAGGCCCTGCTTTTTGCAGCTCTTCCTGCAAGTACGACTTATAGTCTTTCATAAGAAGGCCTTGCAGCGACTGGTGAACGGCTTCTCCCAACACATGTTCAACAAATCTTCTTACTGCTGTCAGCCCGCTATCCAGATATATTGCTCCTATCACGGCCTCAAAAGCATCTGCCAGCACGGAAGCACGAAAATAGCGTTCTTTTGTTCGTTCTCCGCATCCCAACAGCAAAAAATCTCCAAGTTGAATTTCCTGGGCTGCTGCTGCGAGACTACTCTCACATACTACTGACGCTCTGGTCTTTGTCATTGTTCCTTCGTCCATTTCCGGCGAGAGTGAAAACAGCCATTCGCCGATTATCAGATCCAGAACCGAATCCCCCAGGAACTCCAGTCGTTCATTGTGTTGAATGCCTTCTTGCGAATGCTCATTTGCATAAGAAGAATGCACAAGAGCCTGTGCCAACAATTCCGGGTGTTGAAAAGAAAGACCGAGAGAATCCGCCAGCTGAATGAGGCGTTTCTCCCGGCTTTTATTATTTTGCAAATTTTTTGATGAGTAATGTCGCATTATGTCCGCCAAAACCAAACGAATTGGATAGTGCTGCGTTAACCTTTTTCGCCCGGGCTTTGTTTGGCACATAATCCAGGTCCAAATCCGGATCCGGATTATCGTAGTTGATGGTTGGCGGCATCATGTCATTGACAACTGTCAGCACCGTCGCAACACATTCAATTCCGCCGGCTGCTCCCAGCAAATGACCCGTCATTGATTTGATGGAACTGACAGCGAGTTCCTTCGCATGATCACCAAACAGCGCTTTAATTCCGAGGGTTTCATTTTTATCATTCAACGGGGTCGATGTGCCATGTGCATTGATGTAATCAATCTCAGTCAATGCCAGTCCTGCATCTTTCACGGCAAGTTCCATACATCGCGCTGCCTGGGCTCCTTCGGGGGCCGGGGCTGTGACATGATACGCATCGGCATTCGTTCCATAACCAGCCAATTCCGCATATATCCTTGCTCCTCTAGCCAGTGCATGTTCCAGCGACTCTAAAATGACTATTCCGGAGCCTTCCACCATGACAAACCCATCACGATCTTTTTCAAAAGGACGAGATGCCGACTCAGGTGCATCGTTACGGGTAGATAGTGCCTTCATGGCACAAAATCCTGCCATGCCCGCAGGAGATATTGCGGCTTCAGTTCCTCCGGCTACCATCACGTCGGCATCCCCACGCTGGATAACCCTCATGGCATCACCAATGCAATTCGTACCTGTCGCACAGGCAGTAACAATGCAGCTGCTGGGCCCCTGCAAACCAAAAGCGATGGATACTTGTCCTGCAGCCATATTGGCAATCATCATCGGAATAAAGAACGGGCTGATTCGATTCGGGCCTTTTTCAAACAATATTTTATATTGATCATGCAATGTGTCCATCCCGCCAATTCCAGAACCGACGAATGAACCAATCCGGGCAAGGTCTTCTTTTTCCAAATCCATGCCCGAATCTGTCAAAGCCATCTTGGCTGCCGCAATGGCAAGCTGAGTAAAACGGTCCATGCGACGGGCTTCTTTCTTGTCAATAAATGCAGTCGGATCAAACCCTTTGACTTCGCCAGCAATCTGCGCATCATATTCGCCCGCATCAAAACGGGTAATCTTGCCAATACCGGACTTTCCTTCCAACAATGCATCCCAAAAAGCCTTGACATCATTTCCGATCGGAGTAATCGCGCCCATCCCAGTAATTACAACGCGTTTTTTCAAGTTATTCACTCCTTGTTATTCGGTCTCTTCAGCTTCTTTAATCAACGTGGCTATGATTTCCTTCACCGGCAGTATTTTATCTATCTTATAAACGTTTTCACCCGTAAACACCAAACCAGTTTCCACATCACCCTGCTGCGCCCGAATCAGCGCCTTGATTATGCAAAAATTTTGTGCACAATGTTTCAAACAAGCATCGCAGGAATCTGGTTTCGGAACAGTACCGTTAATAATTTTCTCGGCAAAAGGATTTAATACAGCCTGTCCGGGTAATCCTACCGGACTCTTGATCAATACGACATCTTCCGGTCTGGCCTTCAGATAGAATTCTTTCAGCGCCGGCGCCGCATTTGACTCTTCGCTCGCTGCAAATCGTATCCCCATTTGAACGCCGTTGCCGCCTAACCGGATTACTTCCACTATATCCTTTCCGTTCATGACGCCACCAGCGCCGATCACGGGAATTTTCACTGCTGCCCTGACCTCAGGTACAATCACTCGCATTGATCGGTCTGTTCCCAGGTGTCCCCCGGCTTCCTTCCCTTCTACGATGACTGCAGCTGCACCCAATACTTCAGAAATGCGGGCCAATTTCGCACTGGATACAATCGGGACGATCGGTGTTCCCGATTCCTTACCCAAGCCAAACATGTCACGAGAAAATCCCGCACCCGCCACTACAAGATCAATACCTTCCTCAATTGCGGTCTTGACCATAACAGGGAAAGACCTTCCGGCCACCATCATGTTTATCCCGATAATTCCATCAGTCAATGATCTGGCCAATTTAATTTCATTGCGCAATTCATCCGGTGTCATACCAGACGCCGCAATCAGACCGATTCCACCCTCACGGGCAACTGCTGCTGCCAGAGGAGCCGTTGACAGTCGAATCGCCATGCCGCCCTGGACAATCGGAACTCTGGCAACTAGCTTACCAATTCTTAACTCCGGGAGTTTCAATTGATTTTTTCCTCCATTCGGTGTCTACCCTTTAAGAAAGTCCCGCGAAACAGTTCCGCGGGACTTTCTCACGCAACAATGGGTTAAGCCTGCTTTTCCTTTTCAATATAGTCCACCGCGTCCTTGACGGTCTTGATTTTCTCGGCGATTTCATCAGGAATCTCAATATTGAATTCCTCTTCGAAAGCCATAATCAATTCGACGATGTCCAGAGAGTCTGCTCCCAGATCGTCAATAAACGTGGAATCAATCTTGACGTCATCGGCAGCTACCTGCAGCTGATCCACTACGATCCGCTTGACGGTTTCAAATGTCGACATGCTTTTCACCTCCTTCCAAAGTGTCCTGTCGGTCTTACATTACCATTCCGCCATCAACATGAAGTGTTTGTCCTGTAATATAGTCAGCGCCCGGCGATACCAAAAACAGTACCGCAGCAGCGACATCTTCGGGATTGCCCAGTTTTTGCAAAGGGATTTGTTTCATCATATCCGCTTTCACTTGCTCAGGCAGATCGGCAGTCATATCAGTCGCGATGAAACCGGGCGCCACAGCATTGACATTGATATTGCGGGAAGCAAGTTCTTTAGCCATTGATTTTGTGAAACCGATGACACCCGCTTTTGCAGCAGCATAATTAGATTGTCCGGCATTTCCCATCACACCCACGACGGAAGCCATGTTTACGATTCTACCATAACGTTGCTTCATCATCAACTTGGAAACTAATTTGGTACAGTTGAAAATCCCCTTGAGATTGGTATGTATTACCGCATCCCAATCGTCTTCCTTCATGCGCATAATCAAGTTGTCCCGGGTAATTCCGGCATTGTTCACGAGGATATCAATACTGCCGAACTTTTCCACAACAGCTTTGACCATCGCATCAACGGCAACCGAATCCGCGACATCCGCCTGGACCAGCAAAGCTTGTCCACCTGCTGCCTCAATCAATCCTGCAACTTCTTCAGCAGCTTTCTTGTTTCCGGCATAATTCACAGCAATTTTTGCACCGGCTTTCGCAAGTTCCAGAGCAACAGCCCGGCCAATTCCACGAGACGCACCGGTAATAAGCGCCGTTTTGTTGGCTAATAGCATTTTAGCGGACCTCCTTGAAATAATCAAGCGTTTTTTGCAGGGACTCGACATCTTCTACATTCAAAGTAGCAATTTCGGGAGCAATTTTCTTGGTAAAGCCGGTTAATACTTTTCCTGGGCCTATTTCTAAACTAACCGAAGCCCCAAACTGAGCGACAGCGGCAACACAGTCTTCCCACAATACCGGACTTGCAGCCTGTGAAACCAGCAATGCCTTGATTCCGTCCTTCGAGGTGGAAATCTGACCGTTCACATTTGCCACAACCGGAACTTTCGGTTCATGAAATACCACTTTTTCCAATTCTACCGCCAATTTTTCCGCAGCCGGTTTCAGCAGCGTGCTGTGGAAAGGTGCACTGACAGGAAGCATGATAGCGCGCTTTGCTCCGGCAGCTTTCAACGCATCAGCCGCTTTTTCCACTGCTACCGTAGTCCCGGCAATGACGATCTGCCCCGGGCAGTTGAAATTCACAGCCTGTACTGCTCCATGTTCTTTTTCTACCATCGCACAAATTTCTACGACCTTGCTCCGTTCCATACCCATGACAGCCGCCATTGCACCCTGCCCCAGCGGAACTGCCTCCTGCATAAATTGGCCCCGTTTATTGACCAACCTCACCGCGTCAGCAAAATCAAACACCCCGGCCGCTACAAGCGCCGAATATTCACCCAGGCTATGACCTGCAGTGATATCCGGTTGGATTCCATGTTCCTGCAGAACACGCAGAGCTGCAACACTGACAGTCAAAATTGCCGGTTGTGTGTTAAATGTTTTCCGCAGTTCTTCCTCCGGTCCTTCAAAACAAAGCTGCGTAATCGAAAAACCAAGCGCTGCATCGGCAGCCTCAAAAGTTGCTTTTGCTACCGGATAATTGTCATATAGCGCCTTTCCCATGCCAACGCTTTGGGACCCCTGCCCCGGGAAAAGAAAAGCGATCTTCGCCAAAACCAGCACTCCTTTTTTCTTTTTCTTATGAAACTATATTCCCCAACGGAACGCAATGGATGCCCAGGTAAGTCCAGCACCGAACCCAACCATGAGTACAACGTCTCCCTTTTTAATCCGTCCGTCACGGACAGCTTCTTCCAATGCCAAGGGAATCGATGCCGAAGAAGTATTCCCATACTTGTCCAAATTGACGATTACTTTCTCCATAGGCATTTTCAACCTTTTTGCCGCTGACTGGATAATCCGCATATTCGCCTGATGCGGGATGAGCCAATCAACATCGCCCGCCTGCAAACCGGCATCTTCCAGCGCTTTAACTGCTGCATCCCCCATAACCCTCACAGCAAATTTAAACACTTCATTGCCATCCATATGCACAGAATGCAATTTTTGTTTCACGGTTTCTTCCGTTGCCGGAAAACGGGTCCCGCCTGCAGGAAATTTCAGAAGCTCTCCTCCATTTCCGTCTGCTCCCATATAAGCTCCCAGAATGCCATACGGAGCTGCAACTTCTCCGACAACCAATGCGCCTGCTCCGTCACCGAAAAGTACACAGGTGTTGCGATCTTCCCAGTTCAGCATTTTTGATATTTCATCCGCACCGATTACCAAAATTTTCTTGTACATTCCTGTGCGAATGAATTGTGTCGCAATCGTGAGAGAATAAGCAAATCCCGTGCAACCAGCCTGCACGTCAAATGTTGGGATTTTATTCGCTTTGAGTTTTGCCTGCACCAGACACCCTACAGAGGGATAAAACATATCGGGACTGGAAGTTCCCACAATGATCATATCAATTTCGTCGATTGAAATGCCGGCATTAACCAACGCTCTTTCGGCTGCATGCGCTGCAAGTTCAGAAGTGGGAACATCCTTCCTGGAAATCCTTCGTTCCCGAATCCCGGTACGATCTATAATCCACTCATCATTCGTGTCCACCATTTTTTCCAAATCTTTGTTGGTCAAAATGTCTTCCGGCACATACATCCCAAGGCCCAGAATTCCAACATTTCTATTTGGAGCTATCTCTTGTGTCATTAGTAAAGCCCTCCTTAATCAGGTTCTCCCTGATATGTTCTACTACCCTTTGTTCGGAAAACTCTTTCGCCGCTCTCACTGCGCTTTGGATCGCCTTGGCTTTTGAGCTGCCGTGGCAGATCATAAATCCGCCATCCACCCCCAAAAGAGGCGCTCCGCCATATTCTGCATAATCAAGTTTCTTTTTCAGCTTCCGCAATGCAGGTAAGATCAACAAGCCTCCAACCTTCGCCATGAAACCGCCCTGTTCAATCGCTTCCTTTACCAGATGCATGACGGACTTGGCAAGCCCTTCGGCAGTTTTTAGCACAATATTCCCGACAAAACCATCGCATACTACCACATCAACTGTACCGGCAGTTATGTCGCGCCCTTCTACATTGCCGATGAAATTTACCGTTTTAAGTCCTGACAATAGCGGAAATGTTGCAAGCGCCTGTTCATTTCCCTTGGAAGGTTCTTCTCCGATATTGAGCAAACCTACCTTGGGCCGGTCCATTCCAAGCACATATTCCGCATAGATGGAGCCCATAATCGCTGCCTGGACCAGATGTTTCGGCTTTGAATCCACGTTGGCGCCGGAATCCAGGAGTACCGTCTTTCCATTAACATTCGGAAGGGCTGTAGCAATCACTGCCCGTTCAATGCCTGTGATACGACCGAGGCCAAATAGAGCTGCTGCTGCCGCTGCCCCAGTATGACCGGCTGCTATCACAACATCACACTTTTTTTCTTTTACCAGCCGGGTTGCAACCACAACGGAAGCATCTTTTTTCCGACGGACAGCTGCGCCTGGTTGGTCGTGCATGTCGATTGTCTCTGATGCATGAACAATATGAATCGGCAATTTTTCCCAGCCCGTCTCGTTTTTCAAAACTTCGCGGATCTGAGACTCATCTCCCACCAGAAACACTTCACAACCATACTCGCGCGCCCCCGCAACTGAACCCAGTACGATTTCTTCCGGTGCAAAATCGCCACCCATCGCATCAACGGCAATTTTAATCAATCCATGTCATCCTTCCAGTGAAACCATAATAAATTTGGCCCTGAAAACTTCCTGCGCACCTGATCGGGTTTTTACCCAGATAAAATTCTTGTTTGCCCGCGTACGGACCACTTCCGCCTTTGCAATCAATTTTTCGCCCTCGCGAACTGGAATTTTGAACTTGATATTTGCGACACCTGTTACTGCCGCCGGTGTATCCATGACTGCCAGCGCCAATGAATTCGCCTGAGCAAATATATGATGGCCCCTTGCAACATGGGTTTTGGCAAATACCATGTCCGGGGTCACCAACAACGTGGACAGGCCCGTTTTTCCCAACTCCAGATCGATAATTTCACCCGTGACATCATCACTTGCAATCGCTTTCAACTGGGTATGGGCTTCCTGAGCAACCTGAAGAGTTCTCTCCCTAAGTTCCGGAATTCCCAATTCCATGCGGTCAAGACGAACGGTGGGTATACTGACCCCCAATTGTATCGCCAATTCTTCGTCCGTCACAAAAGGAGATTGTTCCAAACATCGTTTCAGTTGTTCATGCCGAAGCTTTTTCGACTGACGCGCCATTTTCCACACCATCTCATATCACTTAGTATTATTACCTGCTTACAATAGAAATTATAGCTGTACCAGTCAAGAAATGCAATATGAAAATTTTCAATAATTTGCAATCTGCAAGGGAAAATCATGGCTGTATCGAAATTATAGAATTAGAGTGCCAGCATAAACTCTACAAAAAGGAGTGCCGCCGTGAAACGAATTATTCTTTTGTTGATATTACTGTATAGTGTAACGTCTTCGTCAGGACTCGTTCATGCCGAATCAACCGTTGATGGTTTCGCAGGACTTCCCTGGGGTTCTACTGCGAAACAGATTGCAAAAGTGATGCAGGAAAAAGGGTTTCCTCCTGACAATTCCACCATGACCGACTATTATAACGGGGAGTTCTCAGGCTATTACGCCCATCTTTATTTTGACCGCAAAAATGACGCTCTGGTTAGGGGCCGGGTCGCTTTATGCCGTTCTCCCTACAGTGGTGGTCCCAGCGTAGTTCACGAATGTGCCCACAATATTGCCAATTTACTGGCCGAGCGCTACGGTCCGCCAACCGGTCGACAACCCGGCTATAAGCCGGAGGACTTCAGCCTGTATTGGGAGCCTCTTCGCTCGTCCGGAAGTTCCAAAAACGTATCCGGTGATGTAATTTCCGTATCATTGCAAGCAATCTATCCAAGCAATACTACTGACGGGTTAGTCTTGATTACTTTTAAAAACATCAGTCTGGAAAAACGAATATTAGCGCCGGCGTCTCCACAAGATCCTCCACCAGCCCAAGACTAGCGGCAGGCGGATTTGACCGACAAAGCTGCTGGGTATATTGTGTATTGTCACAGAAAATGACCAGGCATACTTTGCCTGGTCATTTTCTGTGACATTCCAGTCGCTTATGATAGTTTTCTTTCACAGGATCCCTCCTGCAACGACTTGCGCATGCTTATATCAACATTCCAGCAAAGCATTCAATTCTTCTTGTGAAATATCCGCGTCGAATGACGATATTTCTTCTGTGTCAAAATCAAAACCTGCCGATTTTGCTAAGGCAATACGTTCTTCAGTATCTTTGCATTTTATGATCTGCATGGCAAAATCATCGTCAGTTATCATTTTTTCGAAAAAGGCCATTACAGACTCCATACTCATTCGAACGCCTCCTACACTTTCGTCGTGATTGCTCACGACATTATTTTATCACCAAGCTTTTCTTATTTCTAGAGGAACATTTGTATTTTCCCAAAAGACACGGACCTGGCTATTCACCCTGCGCCTTTGCTTGCTCCAGTTTAACAGTTCTGATGGGGAAAGGTATGGTGATTCCTTCCTGCCGATAGCGGATATGAAGTCGTTTGAGAAATTCATGGCGGACCAGGTGCTGATCTGTCACGGTTTTAACCCGCAGCATAACATTGAAATTTATGCTGAAATCTGCAAAACTGCTGTAACGGATGAATGGTTCGAAGCTTTCAACGCCTCCTGCAATTTCCTGAAGAGTCTCTTTTGCAACTGCGATAGTAACTTTTTCCACATGTTCCAGATCGCTTTCATAGCCGACTCCTATCGGGATGACTATAGAACATTCAGCAAAAGGCTGCGCATAATTGGTGATTATGGAGGAAGCAATTTTTTGATTGGGTACAATCACCATATTCTCAGTGGTTTTTTTAATTGTGGTGTTCCGCCAGTTCATGTCCACTACATGCCCTTCTTCGCCGCTGGATAGTTTAACGAAATCCCCCATTTTGATTTGTTTGGACAGCAGAATGTTAATTCCGGAAAATAAATTTGACAGTGTGTCCTGCAGAGCCAAAGCAATCGCCAAACCACCAACGCCCAGCGCAGTGAGCAATGGAGTGATCGATACTCCAAAAGATTGAAGCAAAAACAATATCCCGATGCTGTACACAACAAGATCGATTGTTGTCGCTAAAATCGAAGTTGAGGAAAAAGTACCGGCAGTTTTGCCGAACTTTTGTTTAAGATATCCAGATCCCAGGCGCGCAGACAAAAGAACCAGAGAGAGAATGGCAATAGCATTGGACAGCCTTTGGAGGTAAAGCAATGGTCTTGGTGGAATTATCAAAACTTCCATGGCAGCATAAAGCCCGATAATTATTCCCCACAACACAGGCATTCCCCTGAATATTTGCTGTAACAGGGAGTAAGGAATGTTATTTTTCCCTGCAACAATTCTGAGCAGTTTGGACTGTGCCAGCTGGAGTATAACGATGCATAGCACAGAACTGATAATGTAAACCACCAAATGAACCTTGAATCCACCTGCTATAATTTTTGTTTCTATTGCACTTAGTATTTCAAGCATTGAAACCTCCCGCATGATAAGCAAGATAACCTATTCTCACTGCAAAATTGACTGCCCTACGCAATATTATAGCAGCACATACCGGACATAGATCCCATATTTCATATTTGACAAGACATCTGCCGGCTTCTATAGTGATAAATATGATAAAAAACAATGGAGGATGAAATGTCTATAACTCGTCTGAATAAAAAACGCTCCATACCTCAAGCTGTATTCTTTTTTCTTGCCTTTGCCATGTTGGGCGCCTTTCTTACGGCATTAACAGGGTTCATCGCCGGAATCACAGGAGCTATACAAGACTCTCAAACCGGATATATTTTCGGCATAGTTGTCGGATCTGGATATTGTCTTGTTATGTACTACTTAATTTATTGGAAGAAAAGGCTGAATTCATATCTTTATTTAGCGTTAGGAATAATTACCGGGATTGTATCATTATTTTATGGGTTCCTTGCGGGATTGCTCATTATTGCATTTTTAACAACAAGACCCGATTATTCGGTAAACGACTCATCCGTTGTTGATGCCGAGTAATGTTCTTCTCAACAACACAAATCATCCGCTGATTCCATTTTTACATTAAAGCTGATTTTTCTCAGAGTACCTATGCCGTCAAACTTGATCACATATGCCGATTTCTCTAAATCGATGTTCGCCACTTCTCCGGCGCCCATGATGCTGTGAATGACCCTGTCTCCCGGCTGGAAAGTCGGTCCGGCAGATATCGTTTCCAGCATCTTTTCGTTGGTTTGGGCATGCCTGTTTGTCGCATATACCAGAGCTTCATCCAACTCGTTTGTGTATTCAAGAAGTTCCTTATCCACGTTAAAGATAAACCGTGACGGATACCGATACGACCCATCAAGATTCCGTCCTTCCGCATCTGAAAGGAACAATGTCTGTTTCGCGCGGGTAAAAGCGACGAACGCGAGCCTGCGCTCTTCTTCCATCTCATCAATGGTTGAGGCCTTCTTCGATGGAAACACGTTTTCCACAAGACCGCAAAGAAAAACATGAGGAAACTCCAGACCTTTTGCCGCATGAACAGTCATCAGCTTTACCGCGTTCTTGCCGGAAACTGCATCGTTGTTCGTCAGAAACGCCACCTGTGCGAGATAGTTTTCCATCGTGCATTCTTCCCCACAGGAAGTCTCATATTCATAGACTGCTTGTTTCAACTCCGACAAATTATCCAGTCGTTCCTGGCAGCCTTCCGTCCTCAGCATCGCCTCATAACCACTCTGGTCAAGGAGTGCGCTCAAGAGTTCAGATACAGGCACATCCTGGAAACCTGCGGAAAAATGTTCGATCAAAGCAAGGAAACGCTTTGCCTTTGTGTTCTTGAAAATCTCGTTGTCTATCGTCTGCTCGAATGCATGATAAAGCGAACACTGGTTCTGAGCTGCATAATTCTGGAGAAACTTAATCCTCCGCTCACCAATGTTTCGTTTTGGTACGTTGACCACTCGCAAAAAAGATAAATCATCCTTATAGGCGATCAGTCGGAGATAAGACAGCGCGTCCTTAATCTCCATGCGGCCAAAAAACTGCACGCCGCTGTATATCGTGTACGGCACAGCTTCTTTCAGAAATACTTCCTCCAGTGTCCTGGAAATATAATGTGCACGATATAGGATGGCAATTTCACTGAAATTTGCCCCTTGGGCGACCAGTTCCTTGATTTGGAATGCTATCCATTTCGCCTCCGCTTCCGCTGTTTTTGCATGGTGGTAAACAACTGCGGCGCCATTCGTCAATACTGGAATCAAATCTTTATTTATGCGATTCCTATTGTTTCCGATCAGGGAATTGGCTACGGCGGCAATTTGCGGCGTTGACCGGTAGTTCTCCATCATCATGACTGTTTGCACATTCGGGAACTCTTTGTCAAAATCCAGGATATATCGTACACTCGCTCCACGCCATGTGTAGATGGTCTGATCCGGGTCTCCCACGATAAAAAGGTTATGATGATGCGCACACAGTACTTTCATCAAACGGCACTGCAGTTCATCGATGTCCTGATACTCGTCTATCATGATATATTCCAATCGCTGCTGCCACTTGATTCTGATCTGCTCATTGGCGCTGAAAATATAAAGCACATATTTGATCAGGTCATTGTAGTCAAGACCGAAGCATTTCTTTTCTTGATAGAGATATCCCCAGAATATGATGTCTTCCGTTTCCACTGCATTCAGGTACTTTTGATGCAGTTCGCCTAAAGGCAGCGCTATCATATGCTCGTAATACTCCGGTTCTTTGAAAAGCTTTCGTATTTCAATCATATCCCGGGCTTTTGCGAAAGTCATATGACGCAACGTAAGATTGCGTTCTTCATAGATGATCTTCAGCATCGTGTCGATATCCGAGTTATCCAGTACAAGAAAATGCTTTGGATACTGGACACTGTTGATATCCTCCTGCAAAACGGAAACGCAAAAACTGTGAAATGTACTGATATATCCTGTATCATGGTCATCGATAAGGCAACGTATGCGTTGTTTCATCTCATTCGCGGCTTTATTGGTAAAGGTGACACAGAGAATGTTGGACGGCATGATACCAATTTCGTTGACAAGATAGGCAAATCTGCATGTCAAAATCCGGGTCTTGCCCGAACCTGCACCTGCAATCACGCGCATATACCCCTCTGTATTCGTTACAGCCTGTCGCTGTCTCTCGTTGAGACCTTCCAATATATCGCGCATCTTCACAATTCACCACCATAACCGATTGTTTCATGTTATTTCCAAGATCAAACAGATATTCGAACATTTGTTTGTATTTGTAAGTATAACCGATTCACAAAAAAAGTAAAGCCCCGGATGAATGATATCTTCCCGGCAAGATGGACAGCTTTGAGGCTATGCCTTATTTCCTCCACCACCTTGATTGCTTGTACAAGAGGAAATATGCGACAGCCACTGAGACAGCAATCACCGCCAAGGTTATGACCGCTTTTGCGAGTTCGCTTAATACATCCCAGAATATTTCCCTTCCCAAAGCACCGCCAAAGACAAACAGAATTAATAATACCATGATGGTTTGATAAATATAAGACAAGCCTTTATCCATCGCTATCACCACCCATAATTTATTCATTGCATGATTTCTTTCGATTCTGCGCAAGATCATTCTCATGCGCAAGAAGGCTCTGCGAAGGATAGATCGAATGTTATAGAAAGAATATGCGTAAAGGAGGAGATTGCCATTCACAGATTCTGTCTATTGTTGATGTGTTGCCTGGTCTTGTTTTCACTGCACCCCGCTGCGGAGGCTTCTCAGTCGCATAGAATTACGATTAACTCCTTCATGGGCGGTTCCACCTCACCCTCAGGTTCTCATACAGTATTGGACGGTGGGTCCTTCATGGTTTCAATCACACCCGATTCCGGATATGAAATCGGCACCATTACTGTGGATGGTCTTTCAGTCGGAGTCTCAAATTCGTATATGTTCTCAAACGTAAAAACAGATCATGTCCTCACCGTAACGTTCAAGCAGAAACCACCCC
>CAZXCC010000007.1:0-27118 GCA_964638945.1 uncultured Veillonellaceae bacterium
CCAGAACCCCTCCCCCACTGCGACCATCGGCCCGCCGACGTTTTCCGCACCCGTCTTTTGCGACCATTCAACGCACTTGGAGACATAGTCGGATTCGTACTCGGCGTGTGCGTCCAAGCGGACTATCAGTTCGCCTTTCGCCTTGCGAATTCCAATATTCATGGCTGTCGGAACGATATATCCCGGGTTGTCCAAAAGGAAAATAAATGCATAATCGCGTTGGTACTTCTCGATAATTGTTCGAGTTTTATCAGACGACATCCCGTCAACCAGCAGCACCTCAAGCAATTCCCTCGGATATTCCTGGGCTAATACGGATTCGAGGCATCTTTCGATATAGGCTTCTTCATTTCTAAGCGGCACGATTATGGTTACAAACATCAGTTACGCTCCAAATCAGTATTTGCCAAAACCCCTTGAACGCGAAGCCTTATGTGGTAATGCAAAAATTGCCTTTGGCGGCTTGTTCGATCAGCTTTGCGTAGGAATCAGCCATGACATCCAACGTGTTAAAGCGGCGAACATATTCGCAGCCGACGGTTCCCAGCCTTCTTGCCAATATTTCATTGCCGGCAAGATGTTTAAGTGACTTCCAATACAGTTCAACACTGTTTTCATCAAATAGGAACGGCGCAATTTCTTTGCTATCCCGGCACAAATCCCTGGCATACCCCACGTTTCCCGTAAGAACAGGCAGCTCACAGGCCATCGCCTCAATCAGGGAGTAACTGCATCCTTCATATCGCGTCGGAAATACGAACACATCCGCTGCTGAATAGAGCTCCGGCATATTGTCATAATCCGCATTTTTTACAAACAGGACATTCGACGGCCAGCCTTGCGGTAACTCATCCGTGGCGATCAAAAACTTGATCCGCAGTTGTTCTTCCCAAGCCAATACTGCGAGGGCATGCAGTTCTTCAAAGCCTTTCCCGAGAGCATATCTGCCGGTAAAGCAAACGACAAATTCATTTAGGGCAATTCCATATTTTTGACGACAAGCGGCGCTATCCCGCCTGGAAAAATGTCTGATATCAATTCCATTGGGGATTACCACCGATTTAATTCCTGAATAGTATTTCATCAACTCTTCGGCTACCGCACCGGAAACTGCAACAGAAATCGCCCCGGTTGAATTATATTGCTCTAAGCCTCCGCATATTCGATTTAATCCGATATATCGATTCAATTTCGTTCGCCAGTCAACTCCGGAAGGGAGTTTCATGGAGGCCAAACCCCGCAAAGTACCATGGTGAACGACAATTCGAGGAATCTTTGTTTTTTGGCGAAGATTCCAGCCTGCTATTCTGTTTTGGATGATTACATCAGCACCGGCGCCATGGGAAGAGATTTTTTCCCAGGCGATGTTTCCCAACAGCATGTTCCGACGTTGTCCAAAAACAAATTTATCATACCATTTGTCTCTCCAGTCAACGATGGAACTTCGATCATACACCGTGATGATCATATTCCTTTTTGCCAAATACTCTTTCATTGAAATAACAAATCGCTCAACGCCGCCGACAGCATCCGGCATGGTATCCGTAACAATCGCAACCCGCAGCACCGCACATCCTCCAATCAAATCCACGGGTATGACCAGGTGGTTCAGCCCTACTGGCCCGCTCCTTCGTAAAGCTTGACCAAATCTTTGTCAGACAAAACCCGTTCGCTTTTTCTCCCCATAAAGTAATATCCTGAAGCGGCATCCAGCGTTCCCTTCTTGTCAATCAGGAAATAATCAAAATATTTGAGATAGAATGATGTCAGGCTTGCAAAAATCCTTATTATCCCTCGCAATACTCTTGACGTCGTAAAGCTCAGGAGAAAATACTGGTACGACCAGGCAAGAGCGGTTCCCGGCCCGCTTACTGCTCCACTGTCAATTTTTTCGAACCTGCGGAATAAACGGTGATGCCCAAGATGCGTAAAACGCACAAAATCATACCTCCCGCCGTGAACTTGCTGAATGAAGGGAGTTTCTGCATAGACAAGGCCCTGATCATTCAAAACCCTATGGATTTCTTCGACGCACCGATACGGATCAACAACATGTTCCAGAACCGCCTGAACAATAACTCCGTCAAACGACCGATCTTCGAACGGAAGATCATGCGCGTCACAAATCAACATGGAGCGCGGGCCAAACGACACATCGCTTTCAACCAAATCGAAGGATGCGTTGTTTGCCAGAGCTTCCATTCCTTCCCCTAAAATACTACCGCCAATCACCAGGATTCGCGGCAAACTCGATTGCCCAAGCAGCAATTCGCCAAACCGTCTGTAATTCTCTCTCGCTTTCAGATTTCTTCCTATTGCAGGAATCAGGCGGATAACCGCTTGCTTTAGCCTATTTTCCTGCATGTTGGCGTGGAATGTACTTCGGCGTGAAACAAAGTCATCGAAGGAAAAAACGCTGGACTGTTCGTTGAGCAACACCGGAATATCATCTACTATAGGAAAATGAATGCCGCATGCTGAATTTACACATTCAAACCGTTCCCTTGACTGGCGCAATTCCGCGCGGCATACCGGACATCGCAACAACTCCCTGGCAGTATGCGAAAATCGGAACTGTCGATCCATACGTATGCAATCTCTCCTTTAATATACGGCTTTTTGTTTGTCACAAAGCGCCCATGTGCGCTAAAAAAACTTTCATCACACGATCCGGATGGTATTCCCATGCTTTATGAAGACATTTTTTCTTCATTTCCATCACCTGTTCCGGCTCTTGCAAAACTTCCAGCAATTTTAGCGCCAATGCATCAACATCATGTGTTTTCACAATATATCCCTCTTGTTTATCCTCGAGTATTTCGCTATTATAACGCCAATCCGAAGCGATTACCGGCAATCCGGCAGAAAATGCATCAATCAGGGTCCCCGGGAAACCTTCCCCTTTGTAATATGTGGGAAATAACAGCAAAAAATAATTACGAAGCACGGAAACGGAATTATCATAGGGAATGTTTCCCCCATAGCGTATACTCGCCGGATCTGTATCCAACAGCGCCTGAAAATCTTCTTTAAAATTTTCATCGATCGGTCCATAAAGGTCCAGCGTATAGACCGTCTCGCCAATTAAGGCATTTACTTTATTAACAGCTGTAACTGCATCTTCAATGCCCTTTTCCCGGGTTATTCGCGAAAAGGTGCACAGCGCAAATGGCTTGGGGAAATTTGTCTTAATCTCGGTTTCGGCCACCACGGACAACCTTTTAAAGTTTGGCATGACGAAAACATTATCAATTCCCAGGGCGTTAATTTTTTTTTGCATGGAGGATGTTTCAACGTAATTTGCGGTAAAAGCCTTCAAGTAACGTTTCCAGCTACTATTCCCCTGTATCGCCTCATGCAGTCGACCACCGATGACAACATGGTGAATTTGTTTTTGGAAAAAAAAATTCAAAAAATACAATAAGGGAAAAAACACTCGCATCCCATTATCTGACAAGAGAATAATTACATAGCGGCATTTTGCCATTATGGAAATCGTGTCAACCAAGAGGCGGAGCCCTGTTATTTTCCATTTATAAGTATCTGCAATCAATATATTGTCATCCGGAAAATAGCGGCGCAATTCCGAATATAACATGTTTGTTTTGACTGTCTGCCCATCATTTCGATTCCCCGAGCGGGCAAAGTGCCCGATAATGCCCATGCGAAACCCCGACATCCGACGGATGCACCCCCAGTTTTCGGCTTCCTTTACCGCTGTTTCTCACCCTGCTTTGCCAATTCCACCGCCATTTTTCCGCCTTCTGTTAAAAAGCATTCGCAGGAAAAAAGGGTCGCAACATCGTTCCCACATTTTTATATCCAAAGTCAAAATAGATTGTTTCAAGCAACGGGAATAGTAATCCATTTCAGCCGGAGAATATTCATCAATGCTGACCAGAACCTTTCTGCACATTACCAGTAACGCGGCAATGACTTCCGGGCTTTGACCGGAGGTTCTATGATATAGAATCGATCCGAACTGGCGGAGAATCAGGCAATAAAGAATCGCATCAAAGTTTAGCGACAATCGCCTGTTTTCTTCGATAGCGTGTAAAACGACATAAAACGAATCGATGCCGCAGTGGGTTCCTCGTAGTCTGACAGTTGCCGACATGTCATGCTGCCGATACTCATATGTCAAATACGGAATAAAAATGTAATTCCGGGCTCTTCGGAAAATCACAAGCATGATTATCGTATCTTCAAAGCACAGTCCCAACGGAAACCGCACTCCGTCCCACAAGTGCCGGGCAAAAACTTTCATGCAGGTAAACCCTCTAATGTTCATAATGCGTTCCGAATTCGCCTTTAGATCAACGATAATTTTTTTATTCCATAAAGGGGCTCCTTCATATTCAACGCCATCCGCATCCCGGAAATATTTAAACTTGCCTTCGACAATATCCGCCTTCTCATGAACCGCCTCAGATAGCAAAGCCTCTATCGCTCCGGGAGATAAGCGGTCATCCGAATCAAGGAACAGGATATATTGCCCTGTTGCCAAGTCCAGCCCGCGATTTCTTGCTCCGGAAAATCCGGCATTCTCCTGGGTAAAAATGCGTACGTTCCTCAATGTATTATACCGATTTACTTTTTCCTGCGTGGAATCAGTGGAACCGTCATTAATGATGAGAAGTTCATACTCGTACTGCGTTTTCTGCTCCAACACAGATTGAATGCATTCTTCAACATACTTCTCGGCATTGTATGCAGGAACAATTATGGAAAGACAAACTTCCGCCTTTTTTACGAAGGAGTCCGTACAGGAGGCGCTACGTTTTATGTAGGGTCTTTCAGTCTGAAGAATGTTCATGCTTTCCGTTTCGGACAAATGGATCCGCCGAACCGGAGCCCTCTTGATCATTTCAATTCCAAGAAGCAACATCATCACCCGATAGCATACAGCTGCCACAATCCATGCAAGATAGTAGCTTCTCAGATATCTATATGCGGTGGTGAATATATGTTCAAAAAGTTGATCCACAAAAACCTCACCCATTCAAAAAACTCGAGGGTATCGAGGAGTGACTATGCTACCTAATACTCCGCCATATATTCAGCCAAAAACCTTTGCGCCATCATTTTGTGGGAAAAATTCTGCTCGCAATGCTTTCGCGCCGCATTTCCCATGGTTCGCAACAATTCTTCATTACTGAGCAACTCTTTTGTGCGATTCGCTAAGTCTCCCACATCGCCGGGCTCCGCCAAATAACCGGTAACACCGTCAATAACCTGTTCCGGAAGCCCCCCTGTTCTATATGCAACTACCGGCACCCCGGAAGACATGGCTTCGAGAGCAGTATAGCCAAACGACTCCTCTGCTTTGCCTGAAAAGCCCGCTTGCCGAGACGGGCAAAGGAGGATATCGCCCCTGCGATAGAAGTCCGGCATCCTTTCTTTATTCACGGCGCCCCAAAAAACGACATTGGCCGTCAGTCCATTCTCCAAAACAAACTGACGCGCCGCAGATTCTTGGGGTCCCGTTCCTGCAATTTCAAGCAATACATCCGCTCCAGCCTCCGCAACCAACAGCCTGATTACCCGAAGCGCGTCAAATATTCCCTTTGCCTCTTTAATGGCGCCGGAAAAAAGGATTCGTCCCTGCCTGCTTTTGCCAGTCGCTTCCCCAACGGGGTGATAAAGGTCCATATCCAACCCATTATGTATGACGGTTGCAGTTTTTTCGGTAAATTGCTCAACATAGCTTCCCAATCTGCGTCCCACGCAAATGACCGAGTCAAATTGCCCATATCCTTTTTTTTCCGCACGCCAAAGCCATTGATGGGTTTTATCGCCAACAGCACACCATTTGCGCTCTTCCGCTTCATACGTCAAATAACCGTGAACCGTCAGTATTATTTTACACCCGGTCAAATATTGCAACAATTTTGCCGCATCAATATGTTGAACATTTTGAACATTTAGCACGTCAATTGCGCCCTTTGTCTGCCAAAGAGCATTCACGGCATAATACCGGTCTTCAACCCATCGTCTATATCTTCTTGCGTGATACAGGCTGACTTGTCCCATTATCCATTCCGGCAATCGCAGGAAAGGCCAACGAAACCATCGCAACGGATTTTCCTGAATAACAAAGACATTATGGGCCTGCGCCCGCAACCCCTTTGCCAGCATATGCACATGAGTGGACACTCCGCTCAGCTGCGCAAACGAAGGAGACGGAAGCAGCACGATATTCATTAAACCCCTCCTCCGCAAGCTTTTTCAGGACACTATTTTTTTAATGAATTGCCGATAAAGAAATCGAATCAATTCACGAACTCTCATCTCAATATAAGCTGCTACCAAATACCCCAACCCAACGACTGTCAATATCGGAACCACGGGAATCAAAATTCCGCTTAGCCATGGCATATGATAGCCAATTTTTATGATCATGGCAACTGTCATATTTTCATGTAACAGATATAAAGGAAAGCTGATAAATCCCAAAAAAAGCAGGATTTTATAGGTTAGTATTCTTTTCATCCAGGTACTGGTGACGGCAAGCGTAAATACCATGACAACAATGAAAGAAGCCAATTTCGTGCCCCAATCGCTCAGGCTGCCCATTCCTGCAGCAGCAACAGCCGCTGTTACAATTGCCGGCACCAACAGAAGCACCCTTCTGTCAATGTAATATTTATAATACAAGGCTCCCGCAGCAAACCAGCCGTAAAATTTCGCACCAATCAGTTGAAACATCGAGTTTGCCAAATGAAAGTCTATTTCCGGCGATATTCTTCCCAGCAGTCTTGTTACATAAGTAAGAAGAAAAATAACAACAAGGGCTGTCACCGCTTTCCGCCACCCCAGAAGAAAATAAAGCATGCCAAAAATTACGTAAAATTTTACTTCCACATACAGTGACCAAAAACTTCCCTCCATGATTCCTTGGTGCGTTCCGGTCATTTTCTCCCAAAAGTCCGGTTCAATGAATGTTAACCCCGGCAATAAATCTCTATAGCCTACCAGGCCAAATGGCCTTTCAGGAAATATTGGCGCAGTCCAAAATATGATGAGAGAACATACCAGCATTGCCGGAAAAAGGCGCAACCACCTGCGCAAAATGAATTCCCCAAAATTCCTGCATCTTTCCAGCGTCATGATAATGGCAAAACCTGAAATGATAAAGAACAAATATACTCCCAGCCATCCGAAGGCAAAAACGGGGAAAGACGAAAATGAATTGCCGAAGGGAAGGATATCTGTCCAAAGTGCATAGCTATGATACAAAATTACCCATAGAATAGCCACACCGCGCAATCCGTCCAAAAAACCAATTCGCTTTTGTGTCGTTATGGCATTTGTGGCCATGCTTCACCTCAACATACAGGACGTTCCCTCTGTCTTTTTTCTGTCCGACAAATCGCAGCCAATCCAGCAATGGCTTATTATCGTGCACATGCGACAAAACCAAGCAGTCCAAAGAATATTGAATTTAAAGTAAAAAATCCAATAAAATGATCTGATACCATCGAAGTCGCAACATATCCAAGCAAAAAAGCAAAATATGCTTTCACAATCCAATGGTCTGGATTTTTTTCCCCTTGCACCCATAGTAGCCTGAATAAAAGTGCAAGAAAACAGGCAAATATTATAAAGCCAACAAATCCGGCACTCACTGCGGATTGCAAAAACGCATTATGCGCCCCGGTGATGGTGTTATTCGTAACATAAGACATATTGCCGATACCTATCCCGAACGGGTATCGTAAAATAATGTCCAAGGAAGTGCGCCATACTATGTCTCTTTCACTTAGCGCATAGCTTGTGTCGCCGGCTCCCAAAGTTGCCAGGGTTTCCGCTATTCTGGGGATATTCATTACTGCTAGGCCGCTGCCTAAAACCAGCACAAAGAAAATTCCGAATGCTTTAAGATATTGATGGTCCCGCGCCATGAAGATGAAAATACAGAATAACGCCACAAACATCGTCAAAAAAGACTCCCGTGATTGCGTCAGCAGAAGGACGAGAGCGGTTCCGCCCGTCAATAATAAAAAAACCAATCGAATCTTGATTTTTTTTTCGTATAACGCACCCATGAGACCGATCACGGAAAGAAACGCGGCAATTTCGCCCAGTTGGTTTGGATCGCCGCTCTGTCCCGCCGCTCTCATTTCCAGGGATGTCAGAGTATTGGTCAACAAATTGAATACATTAAAATCTGAGTACATCATGAAAATGCTGCCTGATACCCCGGCAATAAAAGTCACCATCAAAAGCCATACGATCAATCTCAAATCCATAAACCGCAAGTTGGAATCCGACGCGTAAAAAAACAAAAACAGGGCGATGACCCACCGCAAGTAAATCATGAGACTCCGGAGCAGAGATTCCGCCAGTTCGTTGTGCAACACAAAAAACATCAGGGTGGGTGCTAAAAATACCGCTGCCAACAAAATATAAGCAGTCAAGAAATGAATTACAGGCCGAGGTCTCCGTAATTGAGCGTTGTTTCGTTTTTGCAGCAGCACTTTGACAACTATGCCCATTGTTAACATCAATGCCATGATTTCACCGGGGGACAGCAATAACGTGCGGGAAAAAACGGTAATATCCGTAATTGGAATCAAAGCAAATGCTGCATACAGCAAAAGCACCAGAACCACGACCATCTGTTGCATTTTTTTTTGCAATTGACCTCCCCGTCAATTTGGCGCCGAAGTGTCTATTTGCCGACATTTCATCCACCGACCCATTGCTGCAGCAGAACTTCCTGCCGCCAACAGGCATTCAGGCTCTATTGTTCCCTATTTTTGCTAGAGTCAGCCGAATCTTATTTTTGCATAAAGGGTATTCAGTAATTGGGTAAAATACTGAAACTCATTCGTCTTGTAAAAAAACACCAAAAACATGGTACACACTGTAATAACGGTCATGAGTAACTTAATGAAAAAACCGGTCCAAAGGGCATCATTAACCAATGCTGATAAAAACCAGGCGATCCCGCCCACGATAAGCGTAGAGCTGAAATATAGAACATATCTTTCAAAAAACATCTTTAGCGGTAGCTTAAAATACCCTTTAAAAAGCACGTACGGCTCCGCAACCAAATATGTGGTGACCGTTGATATCGTTGCACCCAAAAACACTCCAATAATGCCAAACTCTTTTAAGAGAAAGAGGGAAAAGGCCAAATTGATTACCACTTCAAAAAACGGGATGAATCGAAAGTGGTAAAACAAGCCCAACGCATTGGTATAAACCCACAACACGTTACGAATACCCATGAGATATACGTTAAGTACAATTACAAACACCACTGCATCAGGTAGGAGAAATTGTTCGCCTATCCAAAGTGTTATGAAAGGATTCATTAAAACAAAAAGACAAATACAACAAAATCCATATATTATAAAATTCACAAAAAACAATTTTAAGAAAACATCTATTTCTTTCTCTTTGCCTTCCGAATTAACCAAATTTCCGACACTGGCGGTAATGGGTGTGAAGAATTGCGCAATAAAGCCTTGCACAAAAGATATCAGCATCAAATAATTTGAATAAACGCCTACCCAAACAACTCCAAAAAATGATGAAATCAGCAAATTGTCCGTTGCGTTTACTACTATTGATCCTATTCTCAACAGAAATAAAGCGGACATGTTTTTCTTGATAAGTTTCAAATCTTCAATGGATAATTTGGCGCCAGTCCTGTTTTTCAGATAAGGATAAGCCTTTTTTGCTCTTCTGGTAATATCCAGGTTTGAAAGGAGTGTGGCGAGGATTTGGATCATAAGATAATGGATAAAACTGTTTGTCAGTATAAGAACACCGATTTGAAGAAACTTTGTTAGAAATGAAAAAATATTGATATTCAAAACATTGATATAGTTTTTTTGATCCGCATAGAAAATCGAACGACTGTATGAAAAAAAATAAGTAATAACGGCATTAATCAGAAACAGTACATATATAAATTTGAAGTCGGGAATATCCGGTTTATCTTTGATGATGCAATCAAGAAACGGGATGAACAGAGCTCCCAGAAAAAATATCACAAAGCCGATGACTTTGTATGCCCTGGCATACAAAGTCATCAATGCCTCTATTTTATATTCGTCTTTTTCCGCCAGCGGCTTATATAAACTAAATACGATTGCAGAACCAATGCCCAATTCGACGAGAGACAGTACGGAAAAGATATTGGAAAACAGTCCATTGATTCCAAGATAGACGACTCCCAATAATTGTATGAAAATAGTTCTTGAAACAAATCCCAACAGTTGATTGAAGATTTGCCCCACTATGCCGGCTGTAATATTTTTGACAACCGCCGATGTACGGGATATTTTCAGCATACTTTCACGTCAACTTGCACGCAATTCGTTTAAGCAGACAGCGCAAGCCCCCTTTATTGTAATAATATTTGGCAGCAACAATTTTTGTTCCAATGTTTCCGCCAAATATTTTAATAATTTTAAAGTTGATATCGCGCGTTCTGCGTTCCTTTTCATCTACCCAGGATGCACTGTAATGATGTATCACGCATGTATTTTCCGTCAAAGCGATTATCCCTGTAATAAAGCTCTTCGGGCAAAAATAATCTTGGGGATAGATAGTTACAATATCTGTAATGTCCTGCAATTCATTATTCAAATTAATGCCATACTTTTCTTTTGCTAATTTTGAAACAATCGCTACGTTGGTCGTTAAATCAAAACTTCCGTCTTCTTTTACAAAATGCCTATCCGTATACCAATCCAACAGCGTTTTAATCCACGCATTTTTTTTTCTGCCGCCCATAATTGCAGTTGCTATGCTTGTTTTATTTTCAAATCCCGAGAATGCAAAATGAACTAAAAATCTATTCAGACTTTTTAGCACTTCCACATCGGTGTCCATATAAATACCGCCATAATGATAAAGAGCAAAAAGCCTTGCATAATCTGAAACAAATGCAAATTTACCGGCATTGTACGCTTCCTGCACATATACATTGGCCGTGATATCAAAATTCTCTTCATTCCACTCCATGATTTGATATTCCGGCAAATATTTTTTCCAGCTTTCCAAACACTTCAACATTAATGAACTGTGCGTTTTTTTTCCAAACCAGCAATAATGAATTATTGGAGGAATCGCATCCATATTCAATTATTGCCCTCCCTTGCATGGTTAAGCTTTCGCCGCCCTGAAGAAAGGCAGCGCATCCACTCTGTCCGTTCATTGTTTGGCATGATAGACTATTTCATTAAAACCGACTACATCATTCAATACTATGCCAATAATATTTGCTTTTGCGCCATTTAGCAGCTCAACAACTTTTTGTGCTGTCCGGGGTTTAACTTTTCGATTGTCGATTACCAATACGACCCCATCAACTCTTGAAGCTAAAACACAGGCATCCGATATGACAAAATCCTGTTTAATGATCAGCGGTGAGCTCGTAAGAAAAATATAATCCGCAAGAGTTTGTAAATGCTCCAGCAAGCCGCGAGTCTTTTTATTGGACAGCGCCGCAATCGGACCTATTGGCACCGGTCCGCTGGTCACAATTTTCAGGTTGGGAATCCACGAATCCTGTAAGATTTCTCCAATGGACACTTCCCCTTCAATTAGGTTGGTCAGTCCAACGTTCGGCAACCCAAAGCCTTCATGCAAAATGGGATTGCGGAGATTGCAATCCACCAAAATTACATTCTTCCCTGCATATGCCAATGCAGCCGCCGAATTAACCGCCGTCATTGCCCCCCCTTCACCTGCGCTGGCGCTGGCAAATAAAACGGTTTGCATTTTCCCTATGGTATCCGTGTCCTGAATGCAGGCGCAAAGTGCCCGAAAAGCCTCTGCCAGCGGAGATTGCTCACGATCTTTTATGACATATCTAAGTGTATTAGCCATATTTTGTTTCCTTTGATCTCCACAACGTCCATCGGGATTTGACGTCTCTTCTCGGAATACTGCCAATCACCCGCAGATCAAGATACTGTCGCACATCTTCGACCGTGTCAATTGTCTTGTAAAAATATTCAACGACAAAAGCACCCATGGTTCCGACAAACAGTCCCAAAAACGCCGCTATGACAAAATTCAACCCTTTTCGCGGTTTCACCGGTTCCTGCGGCAAAGATGCCATATCCACAATCTGTACATTGGTAGATTCCATTATTTCAACAATGCGTGCCTCTTCGTACCGTTTCGCAAGCATGGTATAAAGGCCTTCAGCCACCGAATAATCCAGCATAAGCCTTGCCAATCCGGTTTCGGTCGCCGGAAGTTTAGCCGACTCCTTTTCTTCCTGGGAATTAATTAGCTGCAGTGTGGCTTTTTGCGCTTCGCTTAAGGAAACTTCGCCCTTTGCAATGCGAACAAGCTCATTTTGCAATTTGTTCCGGTTCTCGGTGATGGAGGCCTGCAGGCTTTTCACGCGAGGGTGCTGATCGGTATAATTTTTCCGCAACCCTGCCATTTCGGCTTCCTGTTCGGCCAATCTGCTGCGATACTGCTGAATCACCGGCGTGTCGGCAATGATCGAAGGAGAGCGCATCTTGGCGCGCGCCGCGTCCAGGGCCAGACGATTCTCCGCTTCCAGCCGTTTTAAATTCGACTGCCGATCGACAAACGTCCGGGTCTGCTCGCTGATCGCAACAATTTGGTTGTTTTTTTTGTAGTTCACCAATGCTTTTTCTGCTTTGTCGAGATCACGCTTTACTTCAGTCAACCGGTCACCAATAAAGATTCGGGCATCTTTGCTTTCGGCCCGAACAATTTCAACCAAGCGCTCATTAAAAGCAACCACCACTGCATTCACCAGTGTCTGCGCATCTTGCGGAGATCCCGCCATCACAAGAATGTTCAATATTTCCGTATCTTTTAAAGGGCGAACCGTTATTTGCCCAACCACACTTTCATAGCGAAGAGCAGCCTGCTTATCGATGTTGACTTTGTTGATCGCCGCCTCCACAACCGTCCGGCTCTTGATAAACTCGGCATAGGTGTACATTTTTTGCCTTGCCATTTCTTCCGAAGACCACGCAACTTTCGACGTATCCGCCAAGCCTGTCGCAGTCGGCTTTACTCGAATTGTAACTTTCGCCTCATAAGTCGGAGGTAATAGATTGATGATAAATGCCAGAATTATAGCCGCGCAAAAAGTACAGTACAACACTTTGCGCCGCCGTCTGACAATCGATATCAGCTTATGCAAATCAATTTGTTCCTGCTCCATCAAAGGCCTCCGGTTTGGGTTTTCCATCGGTTATTGATTCGTCTTCCCGCCATATACGCCAATTGACCTCAGATTATAAACAATCTCCGTCAACGGCAGGATATCACGTATGATATCAATACGATTATTTCCCGAAAGATAAACGATGTCTCCTTCGTGAAGAAGGTAGTTTTTGCTGACATCTCCCTTTTTTAGAAGATCCATCAGGTTAATGCTGATGGGTTCGCCTTTCTGGTCCTTGTGAATAATATGCACTTTTGTTTTTGCGGCATCCTTTGTCCAGCCTTTGGCCGCGCCCAGGGCATCCATCAGGTTTCTGCTTTTATCCAGTTCATAGAGGCCCGGTACATTTACCTCGCCCACAACATAAACCCTTTCTGTACTGAAGCGCGTCACATTCACCGTCACTTTTGGATTTACATAATATTTGGCGAGCTGTTCATAAATTAATTGCGCGAGAGCCTGGGGCGATAATCCTTCCGCCTTGATCTCTCCCACAAGCGGAAATGCAAAATTCCCGTCCGGACGTATGGTAATTGAATCAGGCCCCCCCGGCGTTGGATTGGAAAACTCGGGAAAACCAAAGACATTGATACTCAATACATCTCCCGGACGCAGGATATATTCGCCGGTCGCTTCCAACACGGGGGACATGATGAATAGTATCAGCGCCGCGGCAAGAACACATCGCTTCATTTCAACATCTCCAATCAACAGATGTTAGCCGAAATAAACTTTAAATTAAAATTATTCACCGCAGGATGCGTTTTCCCCTGCCAAGTATCCTGCAAAAAGGAATGATTCGGCTCTTTGTAGAAAAAACATAATGGGTTCTTCATATTTAAATTCAGTTCGACTTCGTAATGAAAAGGTGGTTTTTTAATGGCAGAAAACAAAAAAACCATATATTTATCCCCTCCACACATGGGTGGACGTGAAAAACAGTATGTTGAAGAAGCGTTTGTAACGAACTGGCTTGCGCCGCTTGGTCCAAACGTGGACGCGTTTGAGCAGGAAATGGCAAAATATTTGAGTGCCGCCGGCGCGCTGGCTGTCAATTCCGGCACCGCTGCCCTGCATCTGGCCATCCTCCTTATCGGCATCAAACCCGGCGATGAGGTTTTCTGCTCCTCGCTCACATTTATCGCCAGCGTCAATCCTATCGCCTACCAAGGCGGCACTCCCGTATTCATCGATTCCGACCCGGAAACATGGAACATGTCGCCCCAAGCTCTCCGGCAGGCGTTCAACGACAGGCTTCGCACCGGGAAATTGCCAAAAGCAGTCGTAATAGTAAACCTATACGGTCAAAGCGCCAATTATGCAGAGCTCAAAGCAATATGCGACGCATACAGCGTGCCGGTCATTGAAGACGCAGCCGAATCACTTGGCGCCGTATATCAGGGAAAAGCCAGCGGAACTATCGGTGCATTCGGTATTCTCTCCTTCAACGGCAACAAAATCATTACCACTTCCGGCGGAGGCATGCTGATCAGCAACAACCTCCAGGCAATTGCCAAAGCGCGGTTCCTTTCCACGCAGGCCCGCGATTGCGCCCCCCATTATCAGCACAGCGAAATGGGCTACAATTACCGGATGAGCAACATCCTGGCCGGAATCGGCCGTGGCCAGCTACAAGTTCTTGATGACCGCGTCAAAACCCGTCGCGCAATTTTTGCCCGCTATCGTGAAGAACTTTCCTTGCCTGGCATCGAATTCATGCCCGAATATGGCGGAAATTTTTCCACCCACTGGCTGAGCGCCTTGACCATCGATCCAGCTGTTACCGGAATCAGCGCCTCGGATGTGATAAAAAAGCTTTCTGCTGAAAATATCGAATCCCGGCCCATTTGGAAGCCCATGCACAGACAGCCTGTATTCCGCGGGTATGACTACTATCCGCACGAGAAAGGTTTCAGTGTGTCGGATCGCTTGTTCGCGCAGGGATTATGTCTTCCCTCCGGTTCCAGCCTCTCGGAAGCGGATCAGACAATGATTATCGGTATCATAAAAGATCTTTTGTAAAAAATCCGATCATGCATGCATTCTGTTGCCGTCAGTCGCATTGATCACTTTGAAGAGATCTTCCGCACTTGAACAGCGAGTCACCTCCGCAAGAAACTTTTCCGCGATGATATCAGACATGCTTGATATTGTCACCCGCATAATTTTCGGGTGTTTTGTTATAGCAACTTCTTCCTTGTCACTAAACAATTCTTCGTTAATTTTTTCTCCGGATCGAATCCCTGTGAACTTGATTTCAATATCCCGGTATGGTTCCAATCCCATCAGTCGGATCAGGTCCTCCGCCAACTCTACCATCCGGATGGGCTCGCCCATATCCAATATAAAAATACCGCCTGATTCGATCATTCCTCCCGCCTGCAGCACCAACCCGGCAGCTTCTGAAATGGTCATAAAGTAGCGCTTCATATCGGAGTGCGTGATGGTAATGGGCCCACCCTCCGCGATTTGCGACTCAAACAAAGGAACAACGCTTCCCCTGCTGCCAAGCACGTTTCCAAACCGCACAACAGCAAATTTTGTTTTGGCCCGGCGCCCGATTGCGTCAATCAGGATCTCGGCTGCCCGCTTCGTTGCCCCCATCACACTGGACGGCTTAACGGCCTTGTCTGTCGAAATGAAGATAAATCTTTCTACAAAATGGTGTGCTGCCGCCTGCCCCAAAACCCATGTTCCTATGACATTGTTCCTAATCGCCTCTTCCGGCTGAAGTTCCATCAGGGGAACATGTTTGTGGGCTGCTGCATGAAATACAACCTGCGGCTGCCATCGCTGAAACACTCCCTCCATGCGTTCTGCATCCCGCACATCCGCTATAATCGGCGTTATGTCCAGTTCCGGATATAACCGTTTCAGCTGCGCATGAATATCGTAAATGCTGTTTTCTCCTTTTCCAAGCAGCAACATGCACTTCGGTCGAAATGTCGCTATCTGTCGACACAGTTCCGAGCCAATCGAACCACCCGCGCCGGTCACCAGCACCGTTTTTTGCTTCAGATACTCTGCAACCAGCTCTTTTTCCGCACGCACAGGTGCCCGGCGCAGCAAGTCGTCCAAGCGGATTTCCCGCAATTGCCGGATAGATATTTGGTCTTCCATGATTTCATTCAAATTCGGTAGTGTCCGCACTTTACACGTCGTTTTTCGGCATATTTTCACAATATCCCGTACCACCTCGCCGGACACTGACGGCATGGCGATCCATATTTCCGATGCTTGCAGCTTTGCAGCAAGCATCGGAATATCTTGCCGGTTGCCCAGTACTGGCGCTCCGAATAACTGCTTCCCCTTTTTTTTGAAGTCATCGTCCACAAACCCGACGATATCATTACTTCCCCGTATCATGATATCTCTGGCTAACATCGCTCCTGCATCACCGGCTCCGACAATCAATATTCGACTGCCTGGAGCTTGTCCTGCTTTGGAAAAACGAAGTCGTTTGACGGCGCATATTCCGAACCGACTTGCACCGACCCCTATTAATACAAACAACCCGTTCAAAAAATATATGCTTCGCGGAAATCCTGCCGGAATCACAGCATAAACTACACATGCAGCAATAATCGAGCCAATTAAAGTAGCCTCTACAATCGCCAACAAGTCTTTCATACCGGCATATCGCCAAAGACGATTGTACAATCGAAAGGCGAAGAAAGAAATGATAGGAAATAACATAAAAAGAAACAAATACGGAGTAAGCATTCTGACATATTCTGGCGGAATGTTTCCTTCGAAACGAACGAATAGGCCGGCATAGGGAGCAACGCCCACGACCAGGACGTCAATCACCAATAAAAAAAACCCACTTCGATAACGTTCAGGCAATGCTTCTTTACCTCCTAACCTCGCCGCACAAAAACATATCTGTCTATCACAACTTCACTTGAACAGCTTGTCGGATGGATTGGAACGCTCCAGTTTTCTTTTTAGCATTGTCCGCGGGTTCTTCCGTCGAAATAGAAGAATATACGAAACTGACAATATCAATATCCCCGCTGCAATACCTATCAGAGTCTGGTTTTGCTCCCAAAGTTCAACGAACTCCATCTTGGAGTCCAGCTTTTCCGGCTTAGTGCTTCGATCGCGGATGTCAAAAGAATACAGATGATTTTGTTGTTGATAAATCCATATGTTCCCTGTCGGCATATCATTGTTTGCCGGTCTGCTTAGATAGCGAAGGGCCGAGTTCAGGATCCCTGCATCCTTATTGGCTGAGAGCACGATCAACGGAACCCCTTTGATTTCTCCGACCTGTCCCACTACTGAACTCACATTGGCCTGATGCTCGAACAAAATCTTTTGCGTATCTTTTCGATACACACTAAAATCTTTGCCGAAAGAAACGGGCATTTTTCCCTGAAGCAACGCAGGCATATTATCCACGCTGCCTGCTGCAAGAACAAATCCTGCTTCGGGGACCTCCGCCTGCAGCGCCAACGGAATGTAGTTGGGAAATGCGGCCATGCCCGGCGGCAGCCGGCTATTTAGGAAACAGGCAATTTCTCCCGCAATTTTCAGGGCGTTTGCCCCTAATGTTTCATCAAGCAGCACCGTTCCCTGGCGCGCAAAAAACAAGCCGATATTTGACCAGGAAAACTGATTGAATCGGTACTGTCCGTCACCCCAAAAATAACTATCCGGAAAAATCCGCGCAGACTGTGTATGACCCCGCGCCTTGCACTGATCCGGTTCTTCAGGGTATTTGAATTGAAGGTTCAAGTCGTTACGGTCCCTCAGTTCGAGAGGCTCCGGAAAGATAATATCCCGTTCGAACCGACCGCTCTGATCCAATACAGAGCTATGAACCAAGGCGCTGTTCAGAAACACGTCCATCCTGACTGGTCGCGCCGGATCCAGCGATGCCGTATACGCCCCCGCCAAATGGATACCCATCCGCTCCGGTATTTTCTCGAGTAAAATCGGGAAAATGCGGAAATTTGTCGACACTCGCAAAAGCCCTTCCTGATCATCAATATTCTCCAGGGCCACGGCTTCTCTTGAATTCCCGGCGGATATTTCCGGCGAAGAAATCACCTTTCGCTTGTTTGATGAGAACTCCATTGAAAATGTCGGCAGTTCGGAGAGTTGTTGGGCAAAATATCGAAGATTCGGCACGTCGTCTGCGGAAATCAGCAATGTGTTCGAATCAATCAACGCAATACCTGAAGACGCACCTTTAAAATATCCGGGTAGGTTGGCCTGCAGGCCAACCCAGATACGGGGCACGGGAGGCATCCCAACTATTTCGGCTGCACGAATCAGCCGGATATCCAAGTGAGGGTAAGTCTTTTTCAACAGAGCATATATCCAGGCTCCCGGTGCATATTCCTCCATTTTCGCGCTGTCTGGAACCACTACAAGCAACGACTGCTGGAAGCTGCCAAAAAAATCCGAAACCGAACGGGCAGGCGGCATATCATATGACACGTTCAGGGAAGTGTTTTTGTGCACGGTGAAATAGAGTCCCCCGGAATGATAATCACGGCATAAATTATCTGTTATGAACATGCCTGATTTAATCTTGATCCGGGCAAAATCCATAAAGGTGCCTTGGACAGGAACCTTGAGAAACACAGCTTTTTGCTGGCGGATTTCTTTTACTGTCCGGGTTTCAATCAATTTGTCGTTATAGTAGAAGAAAAAAACTGTTTCCCCGCTCAATTGATGACCCGGGGTGATATATATACTGGCTGATGCAGCCCGCACCTTTGCCAAACGGGGAATCGGAAAGTCAAAGACAACGGAGGAACGGGGAGCGCTAACCAGTAAATCAGCAACACCAAGACTTTCCAGTGTCAGGTTGCGGCTTACCGCATGGGCGGGCACGCTGCCGATCCATAACAGCAGCAGTAAAACAAGCAATCCACTCAATCGTTTGACGTGCTCCGCCCCCCCATTCGTCACTATAGCTATTTTGCCTAGAGTTCAGCTTGTTTTTCGATCAGTATTCGTGGAAATAACCCAAATAAAACCCCAACTTGTCGTAAGCATCAATCAGGTGCAGGAAATTGGCCTCCGCGATAAAACCATGATGAGGTCCCAGCCAGCGACGATAGTTCAGGCTGGTGAACTGGGAAAAATTGCTCACCGCCGCAGGGATTGCAAGAGTTGATGCAAGATAGGCCTGCTGCCCGAAGGAATAAGTCAGCGTGGTCCAATACTTCTTTTCTTTTCCGTAGGCAAGAGAGAACAAGTGCGAAAACGATTCGAAAGATCCAGGATTGCTCATATTCCTGAACAGACGGTAATCGAACGCCCACTTGTCGTGATGAAAACCAACGCCTGCTTTCAAAATAAGATTGTTGCTGTTATCGCGATATTGGAAGTAGGAAGCTCCCAAGGACCAAAGGTATCGGTTGTCTTTGCCAAACTTGAAATTGAAATCCTGGTCGATTGCCAGATTCGGAAGATAACTCACATTGGAACCAAAGCCTATAGAAGTTTGCGTGTAAAAGGACTTGCTCCAATCCCTGATGATGCCGAAATTTGAATAGACACCGCCGCCTTCCGGCCGGGAATGCCCTGAAATTTGGGTAAATACCGTCGTATCCTCCCGCGCCTTCTGAAAATAGTTAAGGTTCAGCGAGTTCCACCTGCCGTTGGGGTCAGACAGACGCTCGGTAGAGGCAATCACTTCAATCCGGTTCCTGATCTGCATATTGAATTCACTGCCTGGCGGAGCTGCAGCATTACAAGTCTGGGCCTGAATCCAGAAAAGCAAAACAGGCAGCAGCAAAACAGTCCATAATACTGCCATTTTTCTTTCCGCCCGCCTGAACACTCCAGTCATCGCAACCCTGCTCTTTCCATCTTTTTCTTTGTCAAGTCATATAGTAAGCGCTGTTCTATTGGAAATCCGGAAATGGATCCCTCATAGCGCCTCGCAAATTCTCCCCAAAGAGAATTCCGGACTGTGATCTGGTCATCAAGAATCCCATAATACACCGGAAATATCTGTGCAAAAGCATCCGGATAAAACCTGTTCCATGCAGAAGAACTTTTTCCTCCATCTTCAGTAATCGCCCAATAAAATGAATTCTGCCCGGAATCGAAAAGATCCTCCAAAATACCTTTTCGGATCCGGATGAGAGTAGCACGGTGCTGCAAACTTCCATCCATACCGACCATGTGTCTCAACTCCAGGTAGGCGGCCATGCCTCCGTACGATTCACAGTTGTCCATCAGATATTTGACCCTGTATTGAGGCATCGCCCATGTCAAGCCGTCCTTGTCCTGCAATACGGAAATCAAGGCGGCAATATCTTCGATTTTTGACCAATTGTCGCGCAGAAGGGCAGTATCTCCCGTCTTGTGTGCATATTGCCGCAAGAGATGCAGAAACATCCCTGCATATCCATCCACAGAGTCATATTTCCGGGTCGACTTTTCGCTGTTTCCCTCCAGTGTATAAACATAGATCGTGCCGTTCAGCTTTTGCAGATCAGGGTAGTTGAGTCTGCTGAAGTACCACTGGATAAAGCGTTTAACCTGAGGCAGGCTTCTGCCGTTTTCGACTTCATTGAGCGCCAAAATGCTCACAATATAAGGCTCGATAGTATCCTGATTTTTTACATCAGGTGCATACAGCTGCATGATTTCCTGCGCCGGATGTCCGGCGGACACCGTTCCTTGCAGGAAGAACAGGCAAAGCAGACTAACGGCGAGGAGCAAGTATCGTTTTTTCATTGGCATTCGCCTCACTTACAGTCGCATAATAGTATTTTTCATCTTCCTGAATATATTTTGCGTCCAGTGCCGGTTTTCCATAGCTTTTTTTGGGAATGGCAACGGTAATTTCATTCAGGTTCTCGGGGTTTTGCAGGGAAACCGATAATTCGGAGTTTGAATCCCGAAAAGAATATGAAGTTTTGAGCAATCGCAAAATAAAAGCGGCGATTTCGCTCATCGGTTGTACACGCAGAATATTCCTGTTTTGCATCTGTTCGGCCTGGTCCATAAATTTTTTGACAGGTTCCATATAATACCCGATGTCGCGGGGATGCGAGTACACCGTACGAACCGTCCTGTTTCGGGCCGCATACTCCAGAGTGCTCACAAAAAACTCCGTTATTTCCGCATCGGTCTTTTTCCCGAAGCTATGTTCTTCATAGAGGGATGCATAACGGCCGAACGGCATGAGAGGAAATTCGATTACATTGTCCGTGACTTTCTTCCCGGCGGAAAAAGCACGATTGGGAGCGCTCCCCATGTCTCCCGTGGAATAATAGGCAAGAATCCCGAGTTTCTCCAGCACCTTCGTCGCAGTTGGCTGCGGGTGCACTCCCATAGGAGCGGAATATTCGATAATTTTTTTGCCGATGACCGCTTCAAGGCATTTATTGTTCTTGTCGATATATTCTTCAATTTCTTTTTCTTTGAATGTTCCGTTCTTGATGCTTTCCGCAAACCAATTGTGAGCCCAGCCCCCATGGGAACCGATGGTGCCGTATTCGTTCAGCATCCGGGTCAGTGAGTTCCCTGCGGCGCAAGCCTCAAATCCTTCGTCATCCCCCGGCTTATCCAGAAAATCGCCGGCTGTGATATGGATGGATGCATTGATGCCTTTGCGCAAATATCCCTGTTTCTTCATGACCGGCAAAGTATCCCATTCCACCAGCGAATCCACGTGCCAATTGATCACAAGGCCGCCGATACCTTTCGCAACATTCATGACATGGGGAATTTGCACCACATCAAACAGAAATGTCCGCAGAATTGAACGCAGCAGTAAATCGTCCCCGTTCCCTTTCAAATAGCCCAGTGGAAGATTTGCATAGAGCACTTTTCCCTTTGCAAAATCGCCAAGAACAATCAGAGGAATCTTTTCCCCATTTTTTGTGAGGCCATGCGCATAAATTGATTTTTCCTGCAGTGCGGCCGAACTATCGACCCGGGCGAAAGGATATGTCAGCTCTCCATACCCATATCCGGCGATGGTTTGATTGATTGTTTTTCCCAGCGGGATCTGAAAAAATTCACGAGCACCACTGGAAACAAACTGCACGTTCCCGGAAGTATAAGATTCTGCGCCTTTTGAACCATAGGTGATGTAATTCAGGCCGGCTGCATCGGCAAAAGCCGCCTTGTTCAGATAATTGCCATTCCCGTCTTTAATTCCCGGGTCGTAAATAAGCGCCTCATTGCCGCCACTGGCAAGATACTTGCGGGTCCATTCCGCAAATTGGGCCGGAACAGTTTGCAGGACGGCGTCCGGGAAAATGAGTGCAGGAACATTTTTTGCCACATCTTCGGGGTTGAGCGCAATCAGGCGAAATACATCCATGCTTTTGCAGGGAACGCCTTCTTCCTGCAACACACTTTCATACGCATCCATAATATTGGGCGACTGTTTCAAATTCGCCGGATTATACACCAGCAGGACATGGATCTCTTTTCCAGCCGGTTCAGCCATTACTGGAGCCATCCCCAAAACAAGCAACGAACACAACACGATTCCAGCGATGTGTGTTATCCAAAATTTCCTCTTCATACCACAAAGCCCTCGCCTTCCGTCATGATGAAGCCATATATTGTTGCGCCCGACTCTAGCCGAATCCCTTTTTTACCGATGACGGACTTGATTTCACCTGTACTGCCGACAATTGCACCGGCGCCTATCACGACCCTGTCGTGTGAAAACACTGACCCCAGAATGCGGCAGCCTTCCCCAATCCGAATAATCCCTTCCGCAAAAAGGTTTCCGGAAACCACCACATTTTTCCCCAGTGTTAGGTCGCCATAGGCTTTGATATGACCGCAGACGACGGTCAATTCTCCCACTTCCAGCGACGAGTGGGTGATGATACTGGATGATTTGCGTGAACGCGGAGGAATATAGGATAAAAAGCGTTCTGCGCCTCCGCTTTGTATCGGATCAAAATCTATGCACACCAATTCCTGTTCCGAATCCATTGTAGCCAGAAACGCCGCAGCCAGACCCGCATTACCGCCTGCAATTACCGGAAACGCGTAAAGACGCTTGAAGGAACATCCCCTGCCAAGCCATAATTCATTGCGGCAGCTCGCACTAACCCCCAGGTCGCATTCTTCCCCGACGCGCAGGGAAACAAGAGAGTCAACCCACCGCTGCACGATTGTTCCCTGTTCCAGCTTGATTTCACCATCACAGGCGAGTGCACGGATTTGATTATTTCTACCGAGCAATGCATCTCCCCGCACATAGATTTCTTTGAGAAAAATCACGCTGTCGCCTGTTCTGAGGTTCTCCTTGACAAAGCATACATCCTGCATCATCACGCCGTCACTGATCTCTGCCGAATCAAACACTCTGCTTTTTTCATTTTTTGAAAGTGACAATTCATGTTGTCCCACAGAAATGCTATCTTCATCCATACTTTCCTGGATCAGTTGTTTGAATGATTCCGCAAAATATGCAGGGTTTCTTACATAGTCATTCTTGATATAAAGAGGTTTGGCATCATGTTTCAGCAGGTATTCTGCAATGGCAGGAATGAACGGCAAAAAGAACACAAGCAACAGCAAAAAAATACAAACGTATAAAATCACGAGACAAATTCCTCGTTTGAGCGGAATCGGTCGGTTTTGTCCCAGTGTGTCTTCCGTTGCGTAAAAGCATCGATAACGGCATCCAAAAGCCCCCGGGAAATATACCATATATTGAAACAAAAGTTGAAAATCATAAACGGAAGCAGCAGTATCCGCTCTGCGGCCCCATCCAGGATGCATGCGGTCCCAACCTGATAAAACGGCGCAAAGTTGCCAAATGTATTATAGACACCGAGAAATACCAGGAAATATATTCCGGCAAAGATCTCCATCTCTCCAAGAAAAAACAAGATCAGCGAATCGATGATTCCCGCGAAAAGAATCACAGGCACCAAATATATCAATAAAAGCAGCACTCCATCCAATTTTTCCTTGAAACAATGATAGGGCGATTTTGCAAAGGAAAACAGATAACGGAACATCACCGTATTGTGTCCCCTGGACCAGCGCCTGATCTGATTGGCCCGCACACTCCATTTTTCAGGCACTTCTTCATAACATTCAGCACGGTTCGCATACATTACTTTCCATCCGTTTATCGCCAGGCGATACGTCAACTCGGTATCTTCCGCCAATATTCTGGGGCTAAAACAGCCAAGCCTGATCACGACGCTTTTCCGAAACCCTCCCACTGTGCCTCCATATTGCGGCATCAGGCCAAGGTTATATCGGGCCTGCTGATCCACCTGATATCCGCCGCTGCGCTCCAGGTCCAGCAGACGGGTCAGCAAGTTTTTACCAGTATTGACAGGCACCACACGCCCCATCACCGCTCCCACTTCAGGGTCGGTAAAACAGATGGCCAGATTTTTGACGATGTCTCGGGGTGGCAGATAATCAGCGTCAAAAACGAGAATGATTTCTCCGGACGCGCGTTGGAGTGCTTCATTGAGCGCGGCAGATTTGCCCCGTTCGCCTGAGTAACGATGCAAAGGTTTTATCTGCGGGTGCGACATTGCATAGGTGTCAAGGATTTCTTGGGTCGCATCCTCAGAATGGTCGTTGATCGGGATGATTTCCAGCTTGTCCGCTTCATAGTCCACTTTGAGCAACTGCTCCAAAATATACGAAGCGACTTTCTCCTCATTGTGCATGGGAATGAGAACAGTCACAGATTTCATGTCTGAATCGATTATGTCGTGATAATATATCCGTTGTTCGGCAAACAGACGGTTCAAGGTAAATAAGAAATGCCGAAATGCATAGATTACCATGGTAACGATCGTAAACAGCAAGTATCCCTTTAAAAGAAAAATCACCACTTCCATACGCTGGTATCGCCTTTCATTTTTTTTGCAGTCCGTGCGATAAACACGCTGTAAAATCCTGCAACATAGACAAAATCGATTAGAGGACCCAATACAAAGTAAAACACGGCCATATAGAGTACTGAGATGGTATTCAGCAGATAAAGAAATGTAATATAGCGGAGAGTGCCAAAAATCAGGGAATAGAAATAGGTTATATATACCACTGTGCAACGCGATAAAAGCGAAGCAGGCAATGACATCACCGCCAGTCCCATAAGCAACGGCATAAAAAAGCCGATACTGATCTGTTGCAGCATGTATAGGCGGGAATATTCGGTGGTATCATAAGGAAATAATCGTGGAAAGATCACAAAAAACAAGGATGATGCCAGGTGGATGAACAGGATCATCATAAAAAAAATCATGACCGGCTTGGCGGTTTCAATCCGGCGCAGCACAAACAGGAGGACAACACAGATCAGTGCGTTAATCTGGCTGAAAAACGGAGTGGGAAATGCTCCTGGCAAACGAAGATAGGAATAGTCATTAACAAAGCTCAAAAACTGCGTTTCAACAATATGAATGGCATTGGCGGGATAATGCGGCGCCAGAACATATTTCGCCACCTGGCAAATCGCCTCGGTGATTTCCGGATAAAACAGGATGCTTCCTATGGAAAGAGGAACAACGAACAGCATGATTTGCAGCAGATATAAACCGAGAGAACCCGGTATGATCCGGTAAGACCGGTGATACAGTATTATTGATTTCGCAGCGGGGTTTTCAATAGACATGTCGTCCCTGTTCCTCTCAAGCAATCTTCTCACTGGCCGCGCAGCACCTGAAAATTCTTGTATGCATCTTTGGGTAAATCTGCCGTTTTCAACTTCTCCGCATACTGGCGGTAGAACGGGGAACTGGCAGGAATTCGCGCAGCAAGTATGGCAAAAATACGCTCTGCCGCCCCCTTTTTTCCCTGTGACATGAGGTATAGGCAATCATCCAGTACGATTTCAGCCAGTCTGGGGTTTTGTGCCATCACTTGCTCATACATTGGAAGCGCTTCAGACAACTGCCCTTTTTGAACTTTTGCCGCGGCAAGACCCAAAATCGCCGGATAATTTTTCGGATCACTCTTCACTGCAATGGTGTAAACGCGAATCGCCTCATCAAAATTCGCTCCCAGCAGATACGCATCACCCAATGTACGGACTCCGGAAGCAGGAGCTTTCTGCAAGTCCGGCCACAAGCGGTTCGCTTCCGCAATCGCCTGTTCCAGATTGCCACCCATTCGCAACGCCGCCACGTAATCAGCCTGCATTGCAGAATCAGCCTGACCGTTCATTATGTAGGGACGCAGGATGGCAACAGCCTGCTCCGAATCTCCAATTCTTATGCAGGTCGCAGAAATGAGGGAGTCAACCTGCTTTTTCTTTTCCAGGTCGCCTTTCCTGACAATAATGGCCTGTGCGGCAACAAAATCCTGAATGGACCGCCAGCTGTCGCCTTTTTCCAGCCTGGCCCGACCACGGGCCAGATATACTTCCTCATCATTGGGATTCTCTTGCAGCAGTGCTTCGTAAATTTTTTGCGCCTCTGCCGGATTATTCTGCCTGATCAGAGACTCTGCTTCCAAAAGTCCGGCACGGCGTGCGCGGCGATCTCCATTGGCGGCTAAAACATGGTACAACATCTGGGCCGGTGCATAATTTCCCTGCCTGAAATAGGCATTTGCGGCTGCTTCCAGCACATACGCCGGGATATCCTTACGCCCGGCGATTTTCGTTTCATAAAGAGTCGTTGCTTCCTTATCCTTGCCTGCCCAGTGCAGCACAACGGAGCGATCAAAATAGAGCTGGGGCACGGAAGGATATTTTTCCTGCAACTGAGTTAACGCAAACAGCGCCTGATTGTATTTTTCTTCTTTAACCCAGTTCATTGCCTGCTCATAGGGCTTCCGCCATTCTTCCGAGGCAGCATGTGCCATAGATATGGGGGAAATTTCAGCCAAAAGAATCAAACACACCGCAAGACATACCAATACAGCACGGTTCCAGCGGAACCGCGCCCTATTGATGTTAATCTGCTTCAAGCACCATCCATCCCTGCATTTTTGCCTCATTTGAACGGCGTATACGCT
>CAZXCC010000008.1:0-4829 GCA_964638945.1 uncultured Veillonellaceae bacterium
CAGCAAAAACCTTGGACAGAGGTCCGTGCAGTATCGGCACTGTATACAGGCGCTTTTTGCCTGACGGATGATTTTTTCGCAGCTCTGGGTCCGTTTACGGATGACCGGATGGTCGGCCGGCAGGGCGATCAGGCCTTTGGTAGTTTTGGTAATGGGTTGATGCAAATCACCGATAAGTTTCCCCATCATCGGTCCGCCATCGATGACGCGCAAATCGTCCGTGTTTTTTGCTCCGGCTAGTTTCAGAGCTTCCATGACCGGCGTACCGATCGGAAGCCGCACGGTGCAGGGAGAGGCAACTTCGCCCGTTATGGTGAGATATTTGTGCGTCAGAGGTTTGCCCTCCATCGCATCCGCTACATTGAGCAAAGTCTCCACATTTACGACAACGCAGCCGACTCGCAAAGGAATGCCTCCCTGCGGAACGACACGGCCTGTGACTTCGAACACAGTGACCTGTTCGTCCCCCGCTGGATAAAAATCATCCAAGAGATGCACGCGGCTGATTTTTTCAGGCAATTTTTTCTTCAGGGCAGCAATGCCCCCCTTGTATTTTTCCTTGGTTGCAACGACACCTTCTTTTGCACCGGTCGCTTCTATGACTGCTTCAAGCCCGCGGATCATTTTGTCGGCCATACTTTCCATCAGTTGCTGGTCAACCCGAAGAAGGGGTTCGCATTCAGCTCCGTTCACCACGACTGTGTCCACTCCGCCGGACAATTTTGCGTACGTGGGAAATCCAGCTCCTCCTGCACCGACGACCCCGGCTTCTTTTACCTTTTGCAGGATGTCTTCATTCATGATCCTTTTCCTTATCAGTCAGCTTCTTTTCTTCGTCGATGATACCGACGATCACCGCGTCAACAGGCGAATGCTCGAGTCCGCCCATTTGACGGGCCGAACTGCCTTCTGCCACAAGAACCTTTTCGCCGATTCCGGCGCCGATGAAATCGGCAGCCACGACAATCTCCGCCGTTGGTTCGTTGGCTGCGTCCAAAAACTGAACGATCATCAGTTTCAGGCCAACAAGGGATTCTTCCTTGCGGGTTGCCCAGATATTGTTGATGACTCTGCCAATCTTCATTGTTTCACCAGCTTTCGTTCCCTTGCTTCCGCTGCCATGGTTCAGGCGCCCGCCACCATACCACGCTTCGCAAGTTCCTTGAGCACACTCTCGATGATGATGCGTTCCATCTGACCGTCTGACGGCTCAACAGCGCTACAATCAGCAATTTTCAAAATGCGGGCGGCGTTCCGGTACATTATTTTTTCTCTGACTTCGGGGCTGAACTGAAGAGTCTCATAATTTTTCAACGCCACGCGGAAATCAACAAAAGGGTGTGCGCTGGCAAAAACCACTTTATCGCTGATCAGCGTATTGATGGCCTGAATATACGCTTCCGACTGCGGAAAGAATTCATATTCGGACAGCTCCAGATACACATTGGCATTTCGCTGTGTCACCATGATCATCTCATTGACCCAGGGATAACCGCCGTGGCTGACCACGATTTTCAGTTCAGGAAAATCTCTTGCCACAAAATCGATATAACGCGGCGCTACATGATCGATGACGGTATTGGGTACCAAAGAAGCCGGCCCGGTCGTAATGACGACAGGAATGTCCAGTTCGCAGCATTTTGCATAGACCGGATAAAACTTCGCATCATTCACGTAAATCTGTGCCAGATACGGGTCAATGGCCGCTCCCTTGAAACCTTTTTCCTCCACCAGAGACTTCAGTTCGCGGATTCCCCGCATTCCTTTGTGCGGGTCGACTCCGGCAAATCCGATGAACAGCTCCGGATATTTGGCAGAAAAATCAAGGACACTCGGATTGTTTGACTTTGCTGCAAAAGTGGTTTCACAATCCCGACCGGTGATAACAGCCTTCACAACATTGTGTTTCGCAAGGTCGGCAACCACTTCTTCCAGAGTCTGCGCCTTCATCTTGTCAAAATCGATGGTAGCGCACAGCCCCTTGAACATCGTACTGTTGGCGATGCCGGACAGCGTTTCGGCCGTATTGGGCCGAAACCGGAAATCAATTATTCGCATGGGGAAATCCTCCTCTGTATGCTTTCGACAAATACGGAGGCACGTTTTGAACCCAGCCGCCGCATGGCGAAATCTTTCAATTCTTGTGCTTTTATCTCATCCAATTTGATATCTCCCATCGGATATTCCCGTCCAAGGAATTGGTACTTCGACAGTCCCATGCGGTGATAGGGGAGCAACTCATATCGGACGTCAGGGATATCACGAATGAAATCGACGATTCCGGCAACATCTTCCTCGGTATCATTAAAATCAGGAATCAGTGGCGTTCTTACCAAGATGTCCAGTTTGGGGAAAGCATTGCGGATATTTATCAGATTATCAAGAATCATTTCGTTGCCGGCACCTGTATACTCCTTATGCTTGACGGGATCAACCGTCTTGATGTCAAACAGGATTGTATCCAGATATCTGCAGACGGCTTCCAGGCTATCCCAGTTCGCACAGCCGCAGGTTTCCATTGCGGTGTTGATCCGGCGGCGTTTTGCTTCTTTCAGCAATTCGACGACAAAGCTGGCCTGGGTCAGTGGCTCTCCGCCGCTGACGGTCAGTCCGCCTCCCGAACGGGAATAAAATGCGCTGTCCCTCTCCACTGTCTTTATAATCTCATCCACGCCCATCCGAGAACCGAAAATATGCATTGCTTTGGAAGGACATGCCTCGACACAAAGAAAACACTCCGTGCATTTTTCTCTGTTGATAGCTATTTTTCCATTGTCCTCCCTTGCAATGGCACCGCTTTGACAAGCTGTCCCGCAGCGGAAACAGTCATCGGCGCCAATGCATTTGTTCGGGTTGTAAGCGATTTCCGGCGCTTTTTTTTGCGACTCCGGATTGCTGCACCACCGGCAAGACAGCGGACATCCTTTGAAAAATACGATAGTACGGATACCCGGTCCGTCATGGACTGAGTAATGCTGAATATTGAAAACGCAGCCCGTATTCGCTTTTTGTTGCTGCACAGTCACAGTGAGCCCTCCAAAAAAGCGGGTTCCGCCTCTCAAACGGAACCCGCCTGGCGTTTTTCCTCAGATGGTTGTATGTTCGGTCCGCGCAATCAAATCATCCTGGAGATCAGGCGAAAGATCCGTGAAGAAGGCGCTGTAACCAGCGATTCGAACGATCAGCCCGCGATAGCTGTCCGGATCCTTCTTGGCGGCGAGCAGTGTGGCTTTGTTAATGACGTTGAACTGCAGATGCCACAATTTTAAATCGCACCATGTCTTGATGAAGGAAACAAGTTTTCGGGTCCCTTCCTCCCCTGCGACGATGGCCGGGGTGAATTTGACGTTGAGCAGACGAGCGGCACGCTCACGGAAGTCATAGTTTTTCGTCAGGTAGTTTGACATCAGCACCGCTGTCGGACCGTGCATGTCGCAACCCTGCGTTGCGGCCGAACCATCGGATAACGGCGTATATTCCTTGCGACCGTTGGGTGTGGCGCTGACCACCTTGCCGAAAGGCACGTGCGATGTAAACGGCACCAACCGCAGGTCGAGGTGAACGTTCAGTTCTTTGGAATATTTCTTGGTAAACAGAAGGCATTCGCGGTCAAGTTCCTTGCCGATCGCATCGGCATATTCGTCGTTATTGCCATATTTTGGCGCGTTGGCCACCATCTGGCGGATGACTTCCTTGCCTTCGAAATTTGACTGCATGGCATCGATCAGTTCACCCATCGTCAGTTTTTTATCTTCGTATACCAATTTTTTGATGGCTGCCAGCGAGTCAATGACAGTGGCATATCCCATGAATTCGAAATAACCGAGGTTGATGCTCCCTTTTATGTCATGCGTATGGATATCCTTGCAGTCGTCCATGCAGCAGTCGTTCAGGGCCGACCCGATAGGCCATGCAAAATGCTTCGGGCGCAGGTTGATGATAATATGCTGCTGGATGAAAGCGTGTTTCAAAAAATTGAGGTGCTGCGCCATATAGGCGTTCCAGAACTCTTCCCATGTCTTGAAATTGCGGGGATCGCCGGTAGCAAGGCCGATCTGCTCGTCCCCATGCAGTTTCATCCGGCCATTGTACATCGTCATCTCCACTGCAGCAGGGAAATTGATGTACGCACACGGACTGGTGTAGGTCTCTCTGTTCGGCATGCGACATTCGGTACATCCCGAAACAGCATAATCGTAAGCTTCTTCGAACGTGGCTCCCTTGGCCAGCAGAACCGGCACTACTTCCTCATCGTTGCAGAGTTTCGGAAAACCCGAGCCTTCCTTGATGGTTTCCGCCACTTCGTAGAGGTAGCGTTCCGGTGCACGGGCGTGGATACGTGCTGCAAGATCGGGATAGTGCATAGGGAACTCGCGTTTGGACTGCAGGAACAGGTAGGTCAAATCATTGGTGGCATCCATGCCGTTTTTCGTTTGTCCGCCGATTGTCACTGCTTCCCAGTGGGCATATCCTTCGTTGAATGCACCGCCAGTGGGAGAAATGTAGAGGTCGATGAATTGAGCCATGCCGACCCACATGCATTCCATCAGCTCCAGTGTCTGTTCGTCTGTCAGAATGCCAGCTTCCTTATCCTGTTTATAGAATGGATACAGATACTGGTCCATGCGTCCGTTCGAAATGATGGTACCTGTCTTTTGTTCCATTCGGGAAAACATCTGGGTAAACCATTGAGACTGCATCGCTTCGCGGAAATTGCGGGCCGGGTTTTCCGGAACCCATTCGCAGGTGATTGCAATATCCAGCAGTTCTTGTTTCCGTTGGGGATCTTTTTCGGTTTTGGCCATCTCAGCCGCCAGCTTCGCATGCCG